>DATMBC010000071.1 GCA_035559435.1 bacterium | reverse complement strand
CAGGGGACTGCTTACCTCACCGACGCCGGCATGACCGGCCCGCACGATTCGGTCCTCTGGGCCAAGCCCGAGATCGCCATCGCCCGTTTCATGACCGGCATGCCGCACAAGTTCGAGATGGCCGAGGGGGATGTGCGCATGTGCGGCTGCGTGGTCGACGTCGACGAACGCTCCGGACGCGCGCTGTCAATCGAACGCTTCCAGTGCGCCTACGACGGCGCACAGACCGTGCGCGAGTACTTCGGTCTGCCCGAACGCCAGGTGGGCGAGACCGAGCCGCGCCCAGTCTCTCCCAACGACGTGTGAGGGCAGGTTCGCAACCTGCCCTTTATCTTCTTCCGACCCACGGCATGTGAAGTAATAGGGAGGGCGATCCGCCGCGGCGGATCGCCCTCCCTTGAGGTCTGCCGCGCCTGCAACTCTTGCGACCCGGCCCGGCGTGCGCTTACACGCGCGCGATTCCCGCTGGCCTTCGCTCCGACGGGGCGATTTATTCCGCGCATGAGCGCCCGCATCATTGACGGAAAGGCGATCGCCGCCGACATCCGCGCCGATCTGATTCCCCGCATCAACGCCCTGAAAGCGCGCGGCATCACCCCGCGTCTGGCCGCAGTGCTGGTCGGCGATGATCCCGCCTCGGCCGTATACGTCAGCTCGAAAAAGAAGGCCGCCGAGGAACTGGGCATGGGCTCCGAAATCATCGCGCGCCCGGCGACCACTTCGCAGGCGGAACTGGCGGCGCTGGTGCGCGAACTCAACGCCCGCGCCGACCTCCACGGTTACATCATCCAGTCGCCGCTCCCCCGGGGACTCGATGAGGCGGCGCTGGTCGACTTGATCGATCCGCGCAAGGACATCGATGGATTTCATCCGTACAACGTGGGCGTGATGACGCTGGGCGGCGGCGCGCTTTTGCCCTGCACACCCGCGGGCATTCTCGAATTGCTCACCCGCTCAAACGTTCCGATTGCCGGAGCCGAAGTCGTGGTGCTGGGTCGGGGCAACATCGTCGGACGACCGTTGTCGATTCTGCTCTCACGCAAGGGCAAGGGCGGCGACGGGACCGTGACGCTCTGCCACAGCCGCACCCGCGATCTGGCCGCGCACACCCGCCGCGCCGACATCCTGATCTTGGCCATGGGCCAACCCGAGATGGTCCGAGGCGACATGGTCAAACCCGGCGCGACGGTGATCGATGTCGGCATCAACCGCGTGGAGGACCCGTCGGCGAAAAAAGGATACCGCCTGGTGGGCGATGCGCATTATCCCTCGGTGGCGGAGGTCGCCGGCGCGATCACTCCGGTCCCCGGCGGCGTCGGCCCGATGACCGTGGCGATGCTGATGCAGAACACCGTCCTGGCGGCCGAGTTGCAGACAAAGTAGAACGGGGGCGCATCCGGCCCCGGCGCGACCTTTCGGCATCCAACCATGCTCAACTCCTCCTCCAGCGGCTTTCTCCCTCTGGTGACACAGACCGATCGGGTCTACTCCGTCACCGAACTGACCGCGTTAATCAAACAGATTCTCGCCGACACCGTCGGGGAAGTCTGGGTCGAAGGGGAAATCTCCAAGTCCACGCTGGCCGCCTCCGGTCACCGGTACCTGACAATCAAAGACGAAAACGCGGTCCTCGATTGCGTCATCTGGAAGAACACCGTGCGGCTCGACTTCAAGCCCGACGCCGGGTTGCGGGTGCGCGCCTATGGCCATGTGAGTGTCTATGCCCCGCGTGGCGGCTATCAGTTGGTCATCACCCAGATCACCGCCATTGGGATCGGCCCGCTGGAAGTCGCTTTCCAGAAACTGAAGGAGAAACTCCTCCGCGAGGGACTCTTCGACGAGGCGCGCAAACGGCCCATCCCGGCCTATCCGCTGCGGGTGGGTGTGGTCACATCGCCGACCGGCGCGGTCATCCAGGACATCCGCCGCACCGTTGCCGCCCGCTTTCCCGCGCTTGAAGTCGTCCTGCACCCCGCCAAGGTGCAGGGCGAAGGAGCCCGGGAAGACATCGTGGCCGGCATCGAAGCGCTCAATGCCCGCGCGGACATCGATGTGCTGATCGTCGGACGCGGCGGCGGCTCGCTGGAGGACCTCTGGCCGTTCAACGAGGAGATGGTGGCGCGCGCCATCCATGCGTCGCGCCTGCCGGTGATCTCGGCGGTCGGCCACGAGGTGGACTTCACCATTGCCGACTTTGTCGCCGACCTGCGCGCCGCCACCCCGACCATGGCGGCGCAGATGGTGACCGAGGGTTGGGTGCGGGCGCGCGAGCAGATGCCGACACTCAGCCGGCGGTTGGAACGCGCCATCGACCGACTGTTGCAGACACGCGCCCAGCGTCTCGAGCGGCTCACCATGTCGCATGCGCTGCGCCGCCCCGCCGATCTGTTCCTGCAGTGGTCGCAGCGTGTCGATGAGACCGCGCTGCGTCTGATGCGAACCCTCGAGCAGGAAATGCGCCACCACACGCAGCGGGTGGCGAGCTTGCAGGGACGTCTGCAGGCGCTCTCGCCCGAACAGGTTCTGCAGCGCGGGTATTCGATCACCCGCCGCGAGGGCGACCCGGCGGCCCTGCGCGACCCGGCGACAGTCCGCGCCGGTGATCGTCTCGTCACCACCCTCGCCGGCGGGACCATCCGGTCGATTGCCGAATAGCACGATCCCGTTGCATCGCACGACAGCGCTCTGTCAGCCCCTTGCTGCCCGCGCGCGCGGCGCGCGTGAATGCCATTGTCTCGGCCCGCGCCAATCTGCTACCATGTCTCCATGAACAAGCCGAAATCCGCCCCGCCGGAGAAATTCGAGCAGGCCTTCGAACGTCTGGAGGAGATCGTCGCCCGTCTTGAAAGCGGCGATGTCGCCTTGGAGGAGTCGCTGGAGCTCTACACCGAGGGGATGACGCTGGTGAAGTTTTGCAACGAGAAACTCGGCGCGGCCCGGGAGAAGATCGAGAAGCTGAGCGCCCGCGACGACGCCGATGCCGGAGGCGCATGAGCGGCTCATCCTCTGAGGCGCATGTGGGCCCCGCGACCGCGCTGCTGACCTTCTGGCGCGCCGAGCAGCAGCATCTTGAAGCCGAGCTGGCGCGTATCCTGACCTGTCCGCCGGGCGCGTCGCCGCGGTTGTTTGATGCCATGCGTCACGCGGTGCTGGCGCCCGCCAAGCGGCTCCGCCCGATCCTCTGCCTGGCCGGCCACCGGTCGCTGGGCGGCGATCGGCCCGCCATCTATCCGGTGGCGGCCGCCATCGAGATGCTGCACACCTACTCGCTCATCCACGACGATCTGCCCTGCATGGACGACGATGACCAACGCCGCGGCCGTCCGACCGTCCACGTTGCGTTCGATGAGGCCACCGCGGTCCTGGCCGGTGATGCCTTGCAGGCGCTGGCGTTCGAAATCCTGGGCCGTGAAGGGGGAGCGGAGATCATCCGGCTCTTGGCTCACGCGGTCGGCCCGGAAGGGATGGCCGATGGCCAGATGGCCGATCTCGAGGCGGAAGGGAAGACTCCCACCGAGGAACTGGTGCGCGCGATCCACCAGCGCAAGACGGGTCGGCTGATCACCGCCAGTCTGTTGGCCGGCGGCGTCATGACCGGCCGCGCGCTGGAGCATCCTGACCTGGCGCCTCTGAGGCGCTTTGGCGATGCGCTGGGGCTGGCCTTCCAGATCATCGACGACATCCTCGAGTTGACCGAGCCGGCAGAGAAACTGGGCAAGCCGACCGGCTCCGACTTGAAGCACCAGAAAGTGACCTACCCGGCCGCCATTGGCTTGGAGGCCTCGCGCCGACGCGCCGCCGCGCTGGTCGAGGAGGCCAAAGCCGCGTTGTCCGGATTCCACGGCGATCCGGCGCTTTTGGCCGCCGTCGCCGATTTCATCATCGCCCGCGACCGATAAGGAAGATGGGATGAAACGACTCGGCCTGATCGTCAATACCCTGCGTCCCAACGCCGAGGAGGTTCTGCGGCGGGTGGAACGTTGGGCGGACGCCCGGGGCTGGCCGATCACGGCCTGCGAACGCGTCCAGGCGGCCCGTACGCCCGACTTCCAATCGATCCCCGAAGGACGATTCACCGGCAAGATAGACCTGCTGCTTTCGCTGGGCGGCGATGGCACGATTCTCACCGCAGCGCGGGCAGTCTGCGAGGCCGGCACACCGGTCCTCGGCATCAATTTGGGCACGCTGGGCTTCCTCACGGTGGCCTCGCCTGAGGAAGCGGAGCAGGCCCTCGACCGGGTGGCCGCCGGGCAGTATATCATCGAGGAGCGGTTCATGCTCGAGGTGCGCGAGCCGGAGGGCGGCAAGCATCACTGGGCGGCCCTCAATGACATCGTGATCGACAAGGGCGGCATCGCCCGGATCATCCACCTCCACGTGCACCTCAACGGCGACTTCCTAAGCGAGATCGCCGGCGATGGTCTGATTGTCGCCACCCCGACCGGATCGACCGCCTATGCCCTCTCGGTGGGCGGGCCGATTCTGTTGCCGACGATGCAGGGCTTCCTGATGGCGCCGATTTCGCCGCATACGCTGGCCCAGCGTCCCATGGTCTTCGGCGCCGATGATCGACTCAGCGTCACGGTCCGCGCGGTCGCCGGCGAGGCGATGCTGACAGTCGACGGGCAGTGGACACGCAAACTGGCGACGGGAGCGACCGTCGAAATTGCCCGTGCCCCCTTCCCGGCCCGTCTCATCAACTTCCCTGGGCGCTCGTTTTTGCGGGTTCTGCGCGAAAAACTCCACTGGGGTCTGGGTCCGGGCGAGTCGCGGCCATAGCTCGGTTGCCGAAGCTCTGCAAACCGCTGCATCCTTCCGCGAAGACCAAATTTTCAACGCATTATCTGCTAACGAGTTCGGTATTTCATCGTAACTAATACGTGAGGGAGGACGCGGTACGCCGTTTGCTCTCTCTGCCAGTGTCGCCAATCGGGGCCGATCGTCCCACGGCGGCAGGAAACAGAATCGACGCAGCGTTGTTTATGCCAATGGATCAATAAATGTAGACAGAGACTGACAAGCGGCAATCTCGTTCGGGAACAAAGGACGGGCTTGCATGCTGTAACGATATGGGCCGGGGATGATGTCCTGCGCTCGCTACTGACCCTCCCGAGCGTGGCCGATCCCAACTCCATCACCCCCCGGCCCTGATTTTTTGCCCTCGCGATCGTGTCATCCCGCCTCACTCTCAGACTTGGCAAGCGCGCCCGCTTCGGTTATCGTGTACCACTGCCGGAGAGGAGGATCGCATGTCAGGACCGCGCCTTGGGGCGATGCTATCGATAGCGCTGTTGGTGTCCGTGGCGGCGGCGGGGGAGAATCGTCCCACCGGCACCGCCGCGGGGAACTTCTACCGCGATGCGCTCTATGGCTTCACGATGGAAAAGTATGACAATTGGAAGTTCGGCAAGATCGACGACGAGGAAGCCGGCAAGCCGCGCGGGACGCGATTTGTCCTCACGCAGAAAAGCGTCAATGTCCCCACCGACTATCTCGACAATGAAGAGAAGTTCACCATGCCGATCATCGGCGTCTACGTCGACACCTCCGCGATGCCGCTGGAGGCCTACGCCGCCGAACTGGCCGACCGCAAAAGCAAGCGCGCCACGCGCAAGGATCTGGCCAAGGCCTTTCCGATTCTGATCAAAGGCCAGTTTGTCGAGCAGGGGCCGATCACCATCGACGGCCAGAAAGCGTTGGCGATGCACTTTCGCCAGGACTACGAGGTCCAGCTCTACAACCGGGCGAAGGACGAGTACAAACTGAAAGAGGACGCCCTGCTGGGCGATCTGTATCTGGCCAAGCGCGGGGATCTGGTGTATCTGCTGCACTTCACCTGCGAGCGCGAGATCTACCGCACCGTCAACGAGGAAGCCAAGGCGATCATCATGTCGGTGGATTTCGATCCGCCCGCCGACACCACCGGGGGGACCGGTTCTGCCGCGCCCGGTCAATAAACGGACCGACGCCGAGCAACTCTCCCTGGCGCCCGGGCCGGCGCCGGCGGGACGGCGCGCCGGCACCGATGAGTCGGGCAAGGGCGACTTCTTCGGACCGCTGGTCATCGCCGCGGTTGCCTGCGACTTCGCCCAGGGCGTTCTCCTCGCCGACTGGGGCATCACCGATTCGAAAAAGCTCTCCGATGGACGCGCCGCCAGGCTGGCGGCGCAGATCCGCGAGGCCGGCATCCCGCACAGCGTGGTGGCCATCGGACCTGAGAAATACAACGAACTCTACGGCAAATTCCGCAACCTGAACCGCATGCTGGCCTGGGGGCATGCGCGCGCGATCGAAAACCTGCTCGAGCAAGTCGCGGTCGACATCGTCATCGCCGACCAGTTTGGCGATGAGTCGCTCATTGAGCGCGCCTTGTTCGAGAAGGGACGGCAGGTGCGTTTGGTGCAGATGCCGCGCGGCGAAGCCGACATTGCGGTGGCCGCCGCCTCGGTGCTGGCCCGTGCCGAGTTTCTGCGTCGCCTGCAGGCTCTCGGCCGGGAGTACGGCGTCACGCTGCCCAAAGGCGCCGGCGCCCCGGTCGATGTCGCCGCTGCGCAGATTGCCAAATCGCACGGCCTCGAAGTTCTCGCCCGTCTGGTGAAAACCCATTTCAAGAATTTCTACAAGATCCCGCGCGGGTGACGGCTTGCGCCCGTCACCGGCGCACGGCCCTCAAGCGCCGCGCGCGGGTGCTCGTCATCTTCATCGACGGTGCAAGCGGCTTTCCGCCCCTCGGTCCTCTGCGCGATCACTGGCGCGGCTCGAAAGCGGTGTCTACGCCGAATGTGCGTACGGCGGATTGGCATTGCAGGTTCTTGCATACACTCAACTTGTTAGCCGCAAATCGCTTGTGAGGGAAACTTCCCGCTTGCGGGTCGTAATTGCTTGTTAAGGTTTCGCTTGCGCAGCCGACTTTATAGATGAGCGGTATGGGGAGCAGCCCCACGTTCGCGGTTTCCATCATGAAGTCGCGTCGCATCCGGCCCTGCCGGATGGACCCTCACGGACCAAACACCGAAACGCGCAGTGACAGGACATGAGATGTTCGCGCTCCTCCCCGTGAACCCGGTCTGGGACGTTACCGTTGTGACCGGCGCGCTGCGCATTGCCACGGAGGGCATGAGTGTTGGAGGGGGTATGATGGACACAATCCTCGCATGGACCGCACCGGCGGCCGCTCTGGCGGCGCTGGCGGGATTGTGGCGCAAAGGCGGCGGACAGAACCGCCGTAATGGCCACCGTCTCTGGAACGATCTGGCGCATGAGTTGACCGCCGACAGTTCGCTGGATGCCATGCTGCTTCATCTGGCCGGAGTCTTTCGGCGCGATGTCGACGCCGACTGCGCGTACGTTTACAAAATCAGTCTGCGCCGCCGCCAGGTGCGTCGTCTCGGCGTCGCCGGAGTTGACGCCGCTGCGCTCACTGCGCCCGCGCCGGAGCATACCGGCCTGATGGCCGAATTGGCCTGGTGGGCCTCGCAGTCGGAGCCGCTGGCGCTGGTGCATGGCGCCGGCGACACGCCGCTGGTCACTCTGCCGTTGCGCGACGGGGACCATGTCTACGGCATCCTGCTCGTGCAAAATCCGCGCCGCCCCGCGCCGTCGGATTGGATCGCCGCCGCGGCGTTGGTGGCGCGCCACCTCTCCCAATGGTGCGAAGTGATCGAGCACGGCGACCGCGGCATTCTCGCCGCCCGTCTGGCCGACGCCATGCCGCAACTCTTGCCGGCGCGACGTCTGGAAGCGGCGCCGTCGGTCATTGATCAGGCGCTGAAGGGCATTATCGCCTACGATTACCTCTCCATCTCCTCCTTGGGCGACTCGCGCGCCCATGAAGATCGTGTGTCGATGCTCGCCGACTCGCAACGCGTCACCGAAAGCCGCCATGGCTGGCCGGTGACCGGCGCGGCGCTGCGCCGTGTGCTGGACACCGGGCGCGCCGTGATCACGCCCGATCTCGACATGGCCGACGACGAGGGCAACGATGACGACACGCAGCCGTGGCCGTGGGAGCGTCGGTTGGGCATGCGCTCGCGGTTGATCGTGCCGGTGCGCGATGGCCGCCGTGTGACCGGCACCCTGACGCTGGCGCACCGTCAGCCCGGCCAATTCGACGAAACCGCCGTCGGTCTGCTCGAGACCGTTGCCGCGCATCTCGCGCCGTGGTTCTGCCTGTTGAACGAAACACGCCGCCGGCAGCGTCAGGAACAGCTACTGGCCTTTCTCGGACATGCGGGCTCCGACGCGGCCGACGATGACGCATCGCTCATCAACGCCGCCGCCGGCATGGTCGACGCCACCGGCATCCGCGTCTATCGTCTCGATGACCGCATGCAATCGCTTTCCGAGGTGGGGGCGTCGGGACGCATCGCCGACCCCGACCGTCCGCGTCAGGTGCCGCTGGCTCAGTTGCCCTGGCACCGCTGGGCGTTGGAGAGCCGCCGCACGTTGACGGTCAACCAAGGCGATCCCGAAGCGGTCATGGACGATTCCGAAGCCGCGCTGGCCATGGACCGGCGGATGAAGACCGGCTGTTTGGTGCCGATTCACCGCAACGGCATGCCGCTGGGGGTGATCGACGTCATCGAGCGGCGTCATCCCGACCGGGCGCATCTGGACGCCGGCTCGCGCATGGTGCTGGGCAAACTGGCCGATGCTCTCTGCCGCAAGTGGAGTCTGGATCGCGGCGAATCCGGCGCCGCAACGCCGGCCGACGCGCTGAGTGAACGTCTCAAGGCCTGGAGCCGTGAAGTGGTCAATCCACTGACCACGATCATCGGCTCGGCGGAGTTGATCCGTCTCAAGCAGGCGGATGTCTCGCCGGAGGTCTCCCGTTATCTGGGCAGCATCGAGCGTTCCGCCACGCGCATCCATACGACGTTGATGGAGATTCTGCAGGAGGCGGCCATCCGCGCCGGTGATGAGGGCGCGCTCATTCCGCGCGAGCGATGGAGTTGGACCCGTCCGGCCGAATCGGCGCCGGCGTCCGAAACCGATTTTGTCCGTCCGGCCTCGTTGGCCGACGCCGCCCGTCGTCACGCGACGGCCGCCGCCGGACGAAAGGCGCCGGTGGGCGCCCTGTAAAGGGAAGCGAAGACGATTCATGCCGACCGAAGATTCCACCGTCCGTGAGACCCGGCCCTCCGCCGGGGCCCCGTTGTGGGGGTCCGCCGGCCCGCGGGGCGCCGATCCACGCACCCTCTCCGCCGCCGACATGGAGCGCGCCGAAAAACTGCGCATCCTGGGCGAGATGGCCTCCGGCGTCATCCACGACATCAACAACATGCTCGGCGCCATCCTCGGACGAGCCCAGCTGGTGCGGATGAAATCCGACGTCGACGAGATCAAGCGTCATGTCGAGCACATCGAAATGATTGTCCTGCAGGCGGGGGAGACGGTCAAGCGCCTGCAGGATTTCACCCGTCAGGGCCACCGCACCGACATGCAGACGGTCAACCTCAACGACGTCATCGGCGACGCCATGCAGGTGACCCGTTACCGCTGGGAATCGCAGGCGCAGGAGCGCGGCATCTTTTACACCATCGACACCCATCTGTCCGACAATGTCACCGTCAGCGGTGTGCGCTCCGAACTGGTCGACGCCGTCGCCAACATGATCTTCAATGCCCTCGACGCCATGCCGGGCGGCGGCCCGCTCACGCTGCTCACCGGCCGACGCGATGGCCTCTGTCAACTGGAGGTCATCGACGAGGGCGTGGGGATGACTGCCGAACAGGCGCAACATGTCTTTTCGCCCTTCTTCACGACCAAAGGCGAAGAGGGCACCGGGCTGGGGCTGGCGGTGGTCTATGGCGTGGTCAAGCGTCATGGCGGCGATGTGCAGGTCGAGTCAGTGCTCGGCCATGGCAGCCGTTTCACGGTCACACTGCCCCACACGCCCGACACCGGCGTGGCGCCGCCGCCGGTGCGCGAGGTCTCCGTCGACAGCGCGCGGCGACGGGTTCTGTTGGTTGACGACGACGCCACCATTCTCGATGTGATCGGCGAAGCGCTGCGCGAGGTGGGCCACGAGGTCCACACCTGTGATGCCGGCGCCGCGGCGATCGTGGCAATGGAGGACAAAGACTTTGATGTGGTGATCACCGATCTGGGCATGCCGGGTGTCAACGGCTGGGATGTGGCCCGTCGCGCCCGTCAGCTCACTCCGCCCTTGCCGGTCATCGTCATCTCCGGCTGGGGCGCGCAGATCACCAAGGAGCAACTGGAAGGCGCGGGTGTGGACATGATCCTGCCCAAGCCCTTCCGTCTGGAACAGATCCGCAAGGCCATTGCCGACATCGCCCTGCGACGCCCGGTTTGATCCTCCGCTAAACTTCACGCCCGCCGGACACGCTCCGGTGGGCTTTTCTGTGGCCGCAAAGCGATTGACGAAGCCCCGGTCGTTGGTTATTGAAGCGGCATGATCTACCTCCCGCGCGGGTTTGCCGCTGCATGTCTCGTGCTCGCCCTGGCGCTCACAGCCCAGGCGCAGCCCCCCGATTCCGGTCTCTGGCCCTGGCCCGAGGCGGCTGTCGGCGAAGCGCTCTCCTACATTCGTGTCTTGCCGCAGGACCTCTCGCTGCGCACCGACTATGTGAAGGTCGATCCCTGGCGGCTGAAGACAGTCGATCAGGCGATGGCCCAGCCAACCTCGATGCCTCAGATCATGCAGTCGATTGTCGCCGACCGCGCCATTCGCGGCGAGAACGAGGCCCGTCACATCCGTCTGCGCGCCCGTGACGTCTCGGTCAAGCTGCTCCAGATTTTCGGCGAGACCCGTCTGGCTTCCGGCCCGGTGGCGATACCCAACGCGGCCAAGACGGGGCTTTCGATCTACTGGCTCAACTGGCTGTCGGCGACATTGGCCGCCTGCGCCGACAGCACGCGTATTGAACGAATCCTGGCGGAAATCCCGGAGCGCGACCGTCACTTGTTTCTGACCGACGCTGTCGAACTGGCCACGGAAGAGGAATCGATCAACACCGCCGCGGCCGAGACCATCGACTCGCTGCAGAAGGCGCGCGACACTCTGGCCGCCCATATCCTCGCCTATGCCGGCCGTGTGCGCTGGTGGGACAACATCATGGCGATGGCCTTCGCCGTCGATGAACGGGTGCTCAGCCTGCCCACCCAGGCGCCGCTGCCTCCCGAAGGCGGCGCGCCGGGGAAGATGCAGATTCTGCGCACCGCCGTCGGCGATGTCGTGATCGGCACCGCCGGCAAGGATACCTACACCGGCAGTCCGGTGGCGATTATCGATCCCGGCGGCGACGATGTCTACGAGCTGGCGCCGATGACACCCGGGCGCGCCCGCGTGGTAGTCGATTGGTCCGGCGATGATCTTTACCAGGCGCCGGATGGACTCGATCTGGGTTGCGGCTTCTGGAATCTGGGGCTTTTGATCGATGTCGGCGGCGATGACACATACCGCGGCGGCAACTTCACGCTGGGCGCCGGCTGGTTCGGTGTCGGAGCGTTGTATGATCTCGGCGGACGTGACGTCTACGAGGGCGATGCCTTCACGCAGGGTGCCGGGGCCTGGGGGATGGGGCTCTTTTTCGATGCGGGCGAGGGGAACGACCGCTGCAATGCCGCCATGTACGCGCAGGGTTTCGGCTTTGCCGCCGGCGTCGGTGTGCTGATGGATGACGGCGGCAACGACAGCTATTTTGCCGGCGGCAAGTATCAGGCGACACTCCAGTACGCCGACCGGAACTATTCGCTCTCGCAGGGCTTCGGCTATGGCGCCCGGCCGTATTTCTCCGGCGGCGTCGGACTGCTCTTCGATCTGGGCGGGCATGACCTCTATGTCACCGACATCTTCGGGCAGGGAAGCGCATATTGGTGGGCGTTTGGCGGCCTCTATGATGCCGGCGGCAACGATCAGTATTCGTCGTATCAATACGCGCAGGGCGCCGGGGCGCACATGTCGGCCGGTTGTCTCTTCGACCGCCGGGGCGATGACATGTATGCCTCCAAGGGAGTCTCGCAAGGGTGCGGGCATGACTGGTCGCAGGGGTATCTGATCGACGCGTCCGGCAACGACCGCTACACCTGCAGCGACCTGTCGCAGGCAGCCGGCTCGGCCAACGGCGTCGGTGTGCTGATCGACGGCTCCGGCGATGACACCTACAACGCGCGCGACACCATCAACACCCAGGGGTATGGCAATCCCCGCCGCGATTATGGCTCGATCGGCCTGTTTCTCGATCTCGACGGCGCCGACCGTTACATCGGTCCGGGGCGGGACCGCCGCATCTGGCTGTCACGCTCGCTGTGGGGCGTCGGCGTCGATGCCGACTCCACCTGGCTGCGCAAGGTGACCCCATGAACAACTCGCTCACGCCATCTCGCCAACGGCGCAGCAATCTCCCAAGCCAGGGGAGGGCAGCGCTTCTGCCGAGCCTGCTTTTTTGCGCGCCGGATCAACAAGACCAAGTCGCAGGCAACGGGAGGGCGATCCGCCGCATCGGACTGTCGAGCCTGCTCCTGATGTCGTTTATCGCCTTCGCCCCACAAACCATTCTGGCCGAAACCGACTCCGCCCGCGTGGCGCGTCTGTTCCGCTGGGCCAGCGAGGGGAATGTCCGTTACGCCTCATATGTCGAACCGGCCAAGGACTCGCTGGCGCAAATGGGGCAGACGGGGGCGCGATGGCTGTCGCGCTATCTGTTTACCGTCGACGCCCGTGAACGGTTGCGGCTGGCCGAGATCTTCGAAAAGATGGGGACGGTCGCCACACCATTCATCGTCCCTTATCTCGATTCGGCCGGCGAGGATGCGCCGCGCAATGCCGCCCGTTGTCTGGAACGGATCAAGGACACGGCCGCGGTGATGCCGCTTTTGGCGCATCTTGATCATCCGGAATACAGCGTCCGTTCGCAGGTGGCCACCGCCCTCGGCAAGACCGCCGACCGACGCGCGCTGGCGCCATTGATCGCGGCGCTGGAATCCGACGCCGACAGTGACGTGCGTAAGAGTTGCGCGGTGGCGTTGGGGTATCTGCCCGACACCGCCGCCACGCGGGTCCTGTTCCGGGCGTTGAATGACGAATTCTACGGCGTGCGTCAGGCCGCCATCCGCGCCCTCGCGCAGCATGACCAGACCGTCGCGCTCCCCGATGGGATCACAACTACCCCCGATGTCATTGTCGCGCTCGGCGCCACCGGCGACCCGGAGTCGCGCCAATGGCTGCGGAAACTTCTGGATGATCCCGATCCAAAGCGGCGCGGTTTTGCCGTGGAGGGGTTGTCGCAGAAGGGGCCGCTGGAATCGGCCAAGGCCATCGCGAAACTGAAGGCGAAGGAAACCGATCCGTTTGTGCTGGCGCAGATCGCCCGCTTCGAACAGATCGTGCTCGAGAAACAGCATGAACAACCCCGGTCCCGGTGAACTGCAGGCGAAACTGGCGCGGATCGCGGCGCATCTGGCGCTGCCGGAGCGCGCGCCGACACCGGCGCCCATCATCGGCCCGGAATCGGTCGATGCCCGCGAGGTCGTGGCGCGGCGCGGACGGTTCTGGCAGCGACGGATCGGCTATACACCGCGCGAGCCATGGGGCGAAACCTGGGTGGAGGATCTCTGCCAACGCGCGGCCGCCGCGGGCTTGCGTGTGCCGTTGTCGGCGCCGGATCGTCAGTGTCCGCTGACCGAGTGTCTCTTTGTTGACTGCGAGACCACCGGCCTGGCCGGCGGCGCCGGCACAGTCGCTTTCCTGATTGCCGTGGGGCGCTTCGACGGCGCCGTGTTTGTCGTCGATCAGTATTTCCTTCCCGATCTCGCCGATGAGGCGGGCGCGCTTGATGAACTGGCCGCGCGCTTCGAGAGCGCCGCGGCGCTGGTCACATACAACGGCGCAGCGTTTGACCTGCCGCTGTTGGAAGGACGGTTCAACTTCTGGCGCATCGATTCGGAGTTTCGCGAATTGCCGCACCTGGATTTGCTCTGGCCGACACGCGCCCTGTTCAAGCACCGTCTGCCCAATTGCTCGCTGGCGCAGGTGGAGGAGTCGCTGCTGCGCATCGCCCGGATCGAGGACCTCCCCGGCGCCGAGGTGCCGGAGGTGTACTTCGAATACCTGCGCCAGGGTTTCAGCCCGCGTCTGCATGCGGTCTTCGAGCACAACCGCCTCGATGTGGTCTCGCTGTTTGTCTATGCGCTCTGGCTGAATGAGCGGACCCAGCCGCAGCGACCCGGCCTCGACTCCGCCGCCGACTTGCAGGCGCTGGCGCGCTTCTGGTATCGCCACCGCGCGCACCAGCCCGCGCTCCGCGCGCTGGAAGAGGCGGCGTCGCGGGTCAATGACGCCGTCGAACGCGCCGCCATCCATCGTCTGCGTGGGCTGATCCTCAAACGCGAACGCGAATACGAGACCGCCCACCGCGAGTGGGAGCAGGCGGCGGCAGCGACGCCGCAGGATGTCTCCATCGCCGAAGAACTGGCCAAACATCTCGAACATCGCCGCCGCGACTACCGGGGCGCACTGGCGATAGTCGACAAGGCGCTGACCGGGCTGGAATTCCGCGCCGCCACCGGCGATCTGAGCGCCGCGGGGCCGCGTGAGCGCCTGCTCCAGCGTCAAACACGCCTCCGCCGCAAATTGCGCGCATCGTAAAGCGCTGCGGGATAGCATGATAGGGTTGTCCGTTAAACCGGCGCTCCATGAATCCGCCGTTTTCTGTTCGATTATTTCCCTCTGAAGTTCCCTCCCGCTCGCGCCGATAACTTGATAGTGATAGGGCATATTTGGCCGATACGCCGTGCCCCGTCCGAGGAGATTAATACTGCCCATGCCCGGTCTGTCGGTGCGCGAGAGGATTCTCCGACTCAACGAGCTGTACTCGTTGCCGGAGGTCGCATTGGAGTGCCTGCGTTTCGAGGAGAACGCAGACGGACAACGTGAGTTTATCTGCCGTCTGACCGCCGAGCATCAGACCGCCACCATGGTTCTGCGGCTGTGCGCGCCCAGCCGTGAACTGACCACTCCGTTGCGCAACATTCCCGACGCGATCGACCGTCTCGGCTTCCGCTCGGTGCGCGCCGCGCTGTTGGCCGCCTGCGTGCGCGAGGCCTTTGTCCGTCCCGAACCGGCGCAGGTGCTTGATATCACCCAGTTCTGGCGGCACTCGATTGAGACCGCGCTCAATGCGCAGATGCTGGCCGAGCGCTGCGGCTGCCAGCCGCCGCAGGAGGCCTTCGCCGCCGGATTGCTCCATGATGTCGGTTTGCTGCTGATGGGGCATGTCTTCGGCGAGTCCTATCGCAGTTTCCTGAAAAGCGAGCTGCCCAGCGAGGATTGGGCGCCGCACGAAAACGACCGTTTCGGCATCGACCATGCCGAGGCGGGATCCTGGTGGTGCCAGACACAGGGCGTGCCCGAGCCGATCTGCGACGCCGTGCGCCGTCACCATGACCGCGGCCTGGCCGTTCGCGGCGTCCCCGATGATGAGCGCCTGGCGTTTGTCACCGCGCTGGCCGACCGAATCAGTCAGATGGGCTGCGAGCCGCGCGTGCCGCTCACCCGCCGCCGGGTCGAAAGCAAAAACCGCATCCTCACCGCGCTGGGTCTGCACCCGATCGATCTGACCTTTGCCAGCCGCAGCGCCGTCGAGGCCCTCCATGAGATGGGCGGCATTCTCCAGGTTGACATCGGCAGCGAACTCGACATTCTGCGCAACGCCAACCAGTGTCTGCGCGAGAGTTACGGCGAGCTGGAGCAATTGCTCCTTGAAGCGCCGGTCGCTTCGCGCGAAGAGTTGATCCACCAGGTTCTCGATGCCATTTGCGCGACCTTCTCGCACTACATCAACAACGCCACCACCACGATCATGGGGCATTCGGAACTGGTCGAGATGGCGGTGCGTCGCGGACAGTTTGAGGACCCCGACGGCCGTCTGGTCGAATCGATGCGCATGATCGAAAACGCCGTGGTCAACATCTCGGCGGTGCTGACCGAAATGAAGCTGCTCGGCAAGTTCGAGGTGGTGCCCTACCACGATCGGGCGCAGATTCTCAACATCGACGAAAAAGTCAAGCGGCGGGTCGAGCAACTGGCCAACCGCTAAGCCGCCATTCCCCGAAGACAGGACGCGGGCGCACCGGGTGCGCCCGCTCTGTTTTTGGGTGACCGAAACGGGCGCGGGCGGTATAATGAGTCGATGTCGCAGTCCGAGTCACGGTTCCTCGACCGTCCGGTTGTCAGCATTCCCGCCTTCCTCGCCGAAGCGGCCGGGAAATGGCGGAACCAGCCGGCGTTGTGGCGCTGGGTCGATGCCCGATTTGCGCCGGTGACTTATGGCGCGCTCTTTCCGGCCGTCGCGGCCCTGGCGGCGCGTCTGGCCGACCACGGCGCCGGACCCGGTGTGCGCGTGGCGATCCGCCATGGCGACCGCTTCGCCTTCGCCATCGCCTACCTGGCGGTGCACTGGTCGGGCGCCACCGCGGTGCCGCTGGACCCGATGCTGACGCCGGTGGAAGTCACCGGCATCCTCCATGATGCCGACGCCGCGCTGTTGATTGTCGATACCCGCTCCGCCTATCTCGATTCCCCCACCGTCAAGACCCGTGTGGTTGAGCTGGCGAACATCTGGCCGGGATTCGCTGCCGCCGATGGCGACATCCCGACGCCGCCGCCGATCGACCCGCGGTCGCTGGCGACCTTGATCTTCACCTCGGGGACCACCGGCTACAGCAAGGGCGTGATGCTCACCCACGCCAACATCGTCACCGACATCATGGCGATTCAGGAGATGCGGCTTCTGGAGCATTCGGATGTGCTCCTGTCGGTCCTGCCGATCCACCACGCCTTCGAATCGACCGCCGGTTTCCTCTATCCGCTCTCGATCGGGGCGCAGGTGGCCTATGCCCGCAGTCTGAAATCCAATGAGATTCTCGATGACCTGCGCGCCAACCAGGCGACCGTGATTCTGGCGGTGCCGCTGCTGTACGAAAAGATGCGCAACGCGATCGCGCGCAAGGTGGAGGAGGCCTCACCCGTGCGGCGCGGACTGTTCAATGCCATCGCCGGCATGGTGCGTCTGGGCCATCGCCTCGGCTGGAAACGCGGCGGCCAGATGCTCTTCCGCGGGGCGCGGAGGAAAGCGGGGCTGGCGTCGTTGCGGCTGGTCGTCTCCGGCGGCGCGGCGCTGCCCGCCGAGGTCAGTGAGTTTTTCGATGTGTTCGGCATCCCGATTCTGCAGGGGTATGGCCTTTCCGAAGCCGCGCCCGTGGTGTCGGTCAATCGGCCGGGTCATCACCGCTATGACACCGTCGGCCCGGCGTTGCCGGGCGTCGAAGTGAAAGTGCGCGAGCCCGACGCCGATGGCATCGGCGAGCTGGCCGTGCGCGGCCCGATGGTGATGGCCGGATACTGGAACCGTCCCGAGGACACCGCCGCCGTGCTGCGCGATGGCTGGCTGCTTACCGGCGATCTCGGCTGGCTGGATCCCGACGGACATATCCATGTGGTGGGACGCTCGAAGAATGTCATCATTTCCGGCGCGGGCAAAAACATCTATCCGGAGGAGATCGAATCGGTGCTCAACGCCCAGCCGGGTGTCGCGGAATCGATGGTCTACGGGATCAAGCGCTCCGGCAAGACCGGCGAGTTGGTGGGGGCGATCGTGGTGCCCGACCGCGAATGGCTGGCGGCCTTCCAGCCGGAGGCGGTGCGTGACCGTCAGTCCCTGCAGGCGGCGATGGCCGCGGCGGTCAAGGGGGCCTGCGAAGGCATGGCGCCCTACAAACGGATCGTGGAGTGGACCATGCGCGATGACCCCTTCGAGAAGACATCGACCCGCAAGATCAAACGCGCCCTGGCGTTGCAACAACTGGCGACCTCGCCGTCCGACGGCGCGCCGGAACGAACCCAGACGGCGGATGCCGTCTGAGGGTCCGCGAGGCACCCATGGTCCACTCCCACATTCTCAAGTTTCACACGCGCGGGGACGGCGATATCATCGATCTGACCGCCGATGTCGAAGCGGCGGTGGGGAAGAGCAAAATCCGCAACGGCATCGTCGTGGTCTGCGCCGTCGGCTCGACCGCCGCGGTATCAACCATTGAGCATGAGCCCGGTCTGTTGCGCGACTGGCCGGCGTTGATGAATCGTCTGGTGCCCGCCGGAGTGCCCTACGCGCATGATCAGACCTGGGGCGACGGCAACGGATATGCCCACCTGCGCTCGACTTTGGTGGGAACATCGTTTACCGCCGCGGTGTCTGAAGGGAAAGTGGCACGCGGCACCTGGCAGCAGATTGTGTTTCTGGAATTCGACAACCGGCCGCGCGACCGTCAGGTGCGCGTGCAGATCATGGGAGAGTAAACGTGAAGTGGCTGGCCGCCATCCTCGTCGTGCTCGGTCTGGCCGCGCCGTGCGGCGCGCAGACCGTCGACTTGTTCCGCACCAACCCGCTGCAGTATTTTGCCGGCGGAAAAACCTCGCACTGGGTCGGCAACGGGCTGTTTTTCCAGGTGAACTACTCCGACACCCTGCAATTCGCGCCGGACAGCAGCGGCAAGGGGTTGGCGATCCGACGCGTGCTGGTCAACGCCGACAAGGGCGCCGCCATCTCACGCGGCAGCGGCCAGGTGATGCCGGTCGCCGGCGACAGCATCTACGCCGTGCGCTGGACCGAGAAATCTTATCCGTCGGTCAACGGCCTGATGCGCTGGCAGGAAGGACAGTGGGTGGTCTCCTTCGACGGCGAGTGGAAGGAATGGTCGATCCGGGTGCGTCCCGATGCCCCCGGTACCCTGGTGGCCGGGTTGGCGCGCATGATCCCGGGCTTCCGTCCGGTGGAACTGAGCACGATGACCTACCGCGCGGTGGGGAAGTAGCGCACGGCGCTGGCGTTGGAGTGACCTTGAGGCATGTGCTCAGACAACCGTTCGCGCCGGGGGGAGGAACAAAGATTGCTTTCCGCCGCGGCGGACAGGCGTCGTCGTCCGCCTCATGCGAACTCCTCCTCGCAATGACGATGCGTGAACTATATCAGCCGCCACCGTCATTGCGAGGAGGGACGGTCTCTCCGAGAAGCTTCACGCAATTCCATCCGTCATTGCGAGGAGGAACGATCCGCCGAAGGCGGATCGGACCGACGAAGCAATCTTTTTTAGCGCGGCAGCGTCCAGACACGCCTTCCGCCATCGCGATACACTCCATCGCCTGACTCCATGCTTGCCTTCCTCCTCATCGTCGCCAAGTGGCTCGGCCTGGCCGGGATGAGCGCCGCCGCGATCATCGGCTACGCCGCGCCGCGGCTGTTCACCTGGGAGACGCATTACCTCATGGGGATGGTCTCGACCTTCCTGTATGCGCTGGCGCAGGTGATGATCACCTACTACTTCATCGGCATGCGCACCGCCATGGTGCGCGCGGCCGCCAAATACGAACTGGGGGAGGACTACGCCGTCGAGGCGCAGGCAATCAAACGCCGCGTGACCCGTTTGGGCCACTGGCTGCCGCTTCTGGCCACCGCGACTTTGATTGTCGCCGGTGGTGTGCTCTTCGGCCAGATGACACCCTGGCTGCATTGGGCGCTGGGCGGACTTACCATTCTCCTGGGCGTCACCAGCGGCGCGACCGAGTGGCGCGCCTTCAAACAGAATGCCGCCCTGTTCGAACGCGCCGCCGCGCGGATTCGCGCGCTGCCCGAACAGACACCCGACGCCACCGCCGTCTGAAAGCGCTTGGATCGCCGCGACGCGCGCCATTATACTGCCCGGTCCCGCCGTAACTCATCGCGGGGCGCAGGAGATCACGCATGCCAATGACGCTGGTTGAAAAGATTATTGCCGCCAAGGTGGGGGAGACGGTCCGTCCCGGGCAGCTGGTCATGGTGCCCGTCGATCAGATCTTCGCCCATGACCTCTCCGGTCCGCTGGCGATTACGCAATTGCAGAAACTCGGCTTCCGGGGTTTCAAGCAGCCCGACAAGGTGCGCTTCTTCCTTGATCATGCCTCGCCCTCGTCGACGGTCCAGTCGGCCAACGAGCAGAAGACCATCCGCGACTTCGCCGCCGAGTGGAATGTCGAATTAATCGACGTCGGCGAAGGCATCAGCCATCAGATCGTCATGGAGCGTTACGCCAAGCCGGGGGATATCATCATCGGCGGCGACTCGCACACCTGCATGGGGGGCACCATGGCGGCGTTGGCCACCGGCATGGGCTCCACCGATGTCGCGGTGGCGATGTACCTCTCCAAAACCTGGCTTAAGGTCCCCGAGACGATGCGCTTTGTCATCAACGGTAAACTGCCCAAGGGTGTCTACTCGAAGGATGTCATGCTGCACATCGTCGGCAGGATCGGCGTCGACGGCGCCACCTACCGTTCGATGGAGTTTGTCGGCACCGCCATCGACGCATGGGGCGTGCCCGATCGCGCGGTCCTGCCGAACATGGCGGTCGAAGCGGGCGGCAAGTGCGGATTGTGTGCCTCCGATGCGCGCACGCAGGAATACCTCGCAGCGCATGGCCGTCCGCAGGACTACACCCCGCTGGCCGGCGACCGCGATGCGCCGTGCGTCTTTGAGATGACCGTCGATTGCGCCACGCTCGAGCCGCAGATCGCCATGCCGCACAACGTCGACAACGTCGTCGGCGTCACCGACCGGAAGGTCAAGGGGTTGCGGGTCCATCAGATTTACCTCGGCACCTGCACCAACGGCCGGATCGAGGACTTCCGCGAGATCGCCGCGATCCTCAAGGGCAATAAGGTCGCCAAAGGCACCCGGCTGGTCGCCACACCCGCGTCGCGCTCCGTCTATCTCGATGGCCTGCGCGAAGGAGTCTGGGAGACGATCATCCGCGCCGGCGGGCTGGTCAATTCGCCGGGCTGCGGCGCCTGCCCCGGTATTCAGACCGGCATTCTCGGGTCCGGCGAAAACTGCCTGTCGACCATGAACCGCAATTTCAAGGGACGGATGGGCAATCCCGAGGCCTTCATCTACCTGGCGTCGCCGGCCACCTGCGCCGCCTCGGCGCTCACCGGCGTCATTACCGACCCCCGCGAGGTGATCTCATGAGCGACAAGGGACGCGCCTGGATTTTCGGCGATGACATTTCCACCGACCTGATTTTCCCCGGACGCTATGTCCATTTGCTGTCGAACATGCCGGAACTGGTCAAGCATACGCTCTGCGATGCCCGCGAAGACTACGCCGCCGGGGTCAAGCCGGGAGACTTTGTCGTCGCTGGCAACAACTTTGGCATGGGTTCCTCGCGCGAACAGGCGGCGGTGATCATCAAACTCTCCGGCGCCCGCGCGGTGCTGGCCAAATCGTTCGCGCGGATCTTCTTCCGCAACGCGATCAACAACGGCCTGCCCTGCATCGAGGTCGACACCGATGGGATCGCCGAGGGGGACACGCTGGCCATCGATTTCGCCGCCGGCATCCTGCGCGATGAGACCAACGGCCTCGAGCGGCGTTTCCAGCCCCTGCCGCCGATCATGACGAGGATCCTCGCCGACGGCGGATTGATCGCCCACCTTCAGAAGCACGGCGACTTCGCGATGTAGCCGTCTGCCGTCCGTCATCCCCGCGGCTTTAAGCGGGAATGACCGCGGGTGACCGGGCGACGGTGTGTCAGGCAGGAAAGGCGCAGGACAGCGTTCATATGATTCCGCAATCCGGCCTCGGTAGGGTTCTCTTTGTTCTGCTGATTGCGTTGACCATAGGCCAGTGGCTCCTGCCGCTGGCATTTTATGACGCGTTGCCGCGGCGGGTGCCGGTGCATTTCGATCTGTCCGGCAATCCCGACCGTTGGTCCGAGCGCGGCGGCTGGGAGATGTGGGTCGGGCCGATCACCGCGACCGTCATGGCGATCCTCTGCATCGTGCTCTTGAAGTTTCCCGGCGCCTACAACGTGCCACGCAAAGCCGAGATCGCGCTGCTGCCACCTGCGGCGCGCGCCCGTCTGCATGATCTCATGCGCGAGATGATGCTGGCGATCTTCGTCTGCATCGGCATCCTGATGGGCGGACTGAATCTGTTCACGCTGATGATCGCCACCGGCGCCGCGTTGAGGACCCCGTGGCCGCTGATCGTCCTGCTGGTCACCGCGCCGCTGGCGCTGGCGATCTACTACCTCAACCGCATTGCCCGCGCCGCGGATGAGGCGAAAACGATGGCCGGGCGCCAAACTGTCACCTCGGGCATCTCCGCCCGCCTCCCCTGATGATATGACTCGAATCAACCAATCTGATCTCGATGCCCTCCGCGCCATCTGCGGCGACGACTTGGTGCTTACCGACCGGGCCGATCTGGACATTCATGGGTCCGATGAGACCGAGGATCTGTCCTTCCCGCCCGAGGTGGTGGTGCTGCCGCGCACCACCGCGCAGGTGCGGGCGATCATGACACACTGCGCCGCGCGCCAACTGCCGGTCACGCCGCGCGGCGCCGGAACCGGGCTTTCCGGCGGGGCATTGCCGGTCCATGGCGGCGTCTGCCTCTCGCTGGCGAAGATGAATCAGATCCTGGAGGTCGACACCGAAAACCTTGTCGCGGTCGTCCAGCCGGGGGTGATCACGCAGGTGTTGCAGGAGACAGTCGAGGCGAAGGGGCTTTTCTATCCTCCCGATCCCGCCTCGCGCGGATCCTGCTTTATCGGCGGCAATGTCGCCGAGTGCGCCGGCGGGCCGCGCGCGCTCAAGTACGGCGTCACCAAGGACTATGTGCTCGGCGTCGAGGCCGTGCTCTCCAACGGCGACCTCATCCGCTGGGGCGGCAAATTGCTCAAGAATGTCACCGGCTACAACCTCGCCCAGCTGCTGGTCGGCTCCGAAGGCACCCTGGCCATCGTCACCGAGATCACGTTGAAGCTCATCCCGCTGCCGAAGGAACGCATCATGATCGTCTGCCCCTTCGACGATGGCGAGGCGGCGGCGCGCGCGCTGACCAAGATCTTCATGGCGCGTCTGTCCCCCTCGGCCGCCGAGTACCTTGAAGGCGCGGCGGTGCGTTGCGCCGAGCAGAAATTCGGAAAGTCGTTCCCGCAGTCCGACGCCGAGGCGCACCTGCTTCTGGAACTGGATGGCAACGACCGCGCGTTGCTGGAGCGCGACGCCGAGCAGGTCGGCGAAATCTGCCTCAACGAGGGCGCGCGCGATGCGCTGGTCGCCGATGATCCGCAGAAGGTCGCCGACATCTGGCAGATGCGGCGCGGCATCGGCGAGGCGGTCAAGTCGGTCTCGGTCTACAAGGAAGAGGACACCGTGGTGCCGCGCGCCAAACTCCCCGAGCTGGTGCGCGTGGTGCGCACAATCTGCGCCAAGCACCGGCTCACCGCGATCACCTACGGGCACGCCGGCGACGGCAACCTGCACGTGAACATTCTTAAGATGGATTTAAACGACGCCGAGTGGGAGGGACGGCTCCCCGGGGCGATCACCGAACTGTTCGAACGGGTGGTCGCCATGGGCGGGACCATCTCCGGCGAGCACGGCATCGGCTGGGTCCAGAAGCACTACATGCCGATCGCCCTTTCGCCGACGGAGCTGGATTTGATGAAACGGCTCAAGCGCGCGTTCGATCCCGATGGTATATTGAATCCGGGGAAAGTCTTCCCCGATGCGTAGGGACCCACAAGGCCGCCGCCGTCGCCAATGATCGCGACCTGGACGCGACGCGCGCGCACGCACGAAAGCCATCGCATGCCCGAGCACCAGTTCCAGAAGCACTTCACCGTTGCGGAGGCCAACGCCCTCCTGCCGCATGTGTTGTCGGTCTTTGAGCGGATTCATGCGCTCGGCGCCGAACTGGCCGCGCATCAGGCCGCGCTCGAATCAATCCACGAGCGCGCCCCCGGCAACGGCGGCAGCGCCGCCACCGCCGAGATCCTGGTCATCTCCGATGCCATCACACGGCTGATGAGCGACCTGGAGGACAAAGGCATCCTGATCAAGGACGTGCAAGCCGGCCTGATCGACTTCCCGCACCTGCGCGAGAACCGCGAAGTCTTCCTCTGCTGGCGGATGGGGGAGAAGTCGATCGAGTTCTGGCACGAGATCGAAGCCGGCTTCCGTGGCCGCCAGCCGTTGTAATGGCAATGAAATGTTGGCGCGGGTGGAGGATGCTTGCGCCTGGTCACACGAAGCAGATTCCCTGCCCTCCGGACTCGGGACGACATTGCGAGGAGCTATTCAGGCAACTCGCAATGCCGGAGAGGGGGCTTTCAGCCCCTTGTATTTTACCGAATCAGCACAATCACCCGCGACATCTCGCCCTGCGTTGTGGTCATGCGGCAGAGGTAATGCCCCGAGGCCACCGGCCGTCCACGCGCGTCGCGTCCATCCCACACCACGCTCGACTCCCCGGCGCCAAACTCCCCCGCGGCCAGCGTGCGCACCGGCCGTCCGAGGATGTCGAAGATCTCGATCCGCACATGCGCCGGCTCTTCCAGTACGAACGGGATCGCGGTCTCCGGATCGGTGTAGGTGACATAGGGGCTGGGACGGCTTTGCAACAAGCGAAAGTCGAATCCCGATGGGGGCTCAGGCGTGGCGGTGTCGACCGTGAAGACCACCGGCACCAGAAGCGGCGAATTGTCCGCCAGCGGCGCGGTGATGACGATGGTGTCCTGATAGATGCCCGGCAGCAGGAAGAACGGGTCGGCATACATGGTCGGAAAGGCCGGTGTCTTGCCCACCGCCGGCGTCAGTTCAAGCCAGTCCGACGACCACGATGCGCCCCAATCGACCTCAATCCCGCCGACGGAAAAGATATTCAGACTCCGCGCCGCCGGATCGGCATCGCCGGTCTCAGCCCTGACCGTGATCGCCGTGGGTGAAACACCGATGGACACCGCCTCCGGGTCGCCGATGGTGATCCGTCCGGGATACACCGACGGCGCAATCAGCCCGCCGGTGTAGCTCGACCAGTTCACCCAGCGTATCGGCTGATCATTGAGCACCTGGTAGACTGAGTCGATGAAGGCGTACTGATCGAAGGCGCCGGGATCGACATGGAAATAGAGGGTCGCCACCGGCCCATCCCCGACCGGGACCCAGCCCACCTCGCCGGGAATGAGCGAAGTGATCAGCGTGAAGGTGGAATACCGCTCCGGGACATTGGGCACACCCGGGATGGACTTCATGATCCCTTCCCAGCGCTCCGGACGCGGCCTGACCGAATCGAGGACAAGATCCGGAGTGGACCAGCGAAACGGCACCGTCAGCCCGCCCAGGATGACATCGTTCTCGATCAGGATGTCGACAGAAAACGACCCACCCGGTTGCGTCACGGCGTTGCTGAAACGCGTGGCATTCTCCGCCTGCGCCGTCACAGTCGGCAAGAGCACCAGCACAATGGCAAGGGGGAGGTAATATCGCATGGCAAGCGGCAACGACCCGGTTGACCGACCCGTGCCTTATACGCGCCATCCGGCGCATTCGTCGGGCAAAATCAGATGGCTGCCGTGTTCGATTGCATCCACATCTTTCAATCGTAGGGCAGGTCTGAGACCTGCCCTTTGCTCTTCTTGCCTGCGGAGCACAGGTTGACCACCTGCGCCATCGTGACCGCGACAAAGATCCCAGGACCCGGCCAAGAGCGCAGGGTCCTGGGATGACGGGAGGCGAGGCAGTGCTCTGATCCACCGGCCAAGGGGCTGTCAGCCCCTTGCCCCCATTGACAGCCCTGCCCGCGCGCGGTTAATTGGCGTGATTGTATAGTATTTCGCTCATGATTCGACACCGTCTGGCTCTAGGGAGGAACGAGAATGGAAAAGCAGTTGATCAAATACGACGCTCAGGACGGCATCGCGATTCTGACCATGTCCGATCCGCCGGCCAACACCTACACCTACGAAATGATGCGGCAGCTGGATGAGGCCATCCTTCGGGCGCGTTTCGACGATAATGTGCATGTGATCGTGCTGACCGGCGACGGCGACAAGTTCTTCTCCGCCGGCGCCAACATCCGCATGCTCACCGAGGTCACGCCGCAGTTCAAGTACTACTTCTGCCTGCACGCCAACGAAACGCTCAACCGACTCGAGCAGACACCCAAGCTCGTGATCGCCGCGCTCAACGGCCACACCGTGGGCGGCGGGCTGGAAATCGCCATGGCCGCCGACATCCGCATTGCCAAGAAAGAGGGCGGCAAGATCGGTCTGCCCGAAGTCACCCTCGGCGTGCTTCCCGGCACCGGCGGCACCCAGCGTCTCGGACGGCTGGTGGGAAAGGCCCGCGCCATCGAGATGATGTGCACCGGCCAGACCTTCTCGTTTGAGGAAGCGCTCGACTTCGGCATCGTCAATCACATCTACGACCGCGACGAGTTCATGGACAACGTGCTGATCTATGCCCGCCAGTTTGTCCCGCCGGCCAAGGCCGCCAAGGCGGTCGGACGGATCAAGCGTGCTGTCTGCTCCGGCTGCGAAGTGCCGTTCTCCGAGGGATTGGCGATCGAGCGCGAACTGCAACAGCAACTGTTCCAATCGCAGGACGCCAAGGAAGGCCTGGCCGCGTATGTGGAGAAGCGGGTCCCGAAGTTCGCGGGCGTCTGACGATTGGCGATTGACGATTTTCGATTGTCGATTGAAGTGATTGATGACGTGTAGGGGTGGCACAGGCCTTTAGGCCCGTGTGTCCGCGGCAGGAAAGCAGGCCCGGCAAAGCCTTGCCCTCCCGATGCAAATGCGCAGAAGGGGAGGGCGAGGCTTCCGCCGAGCCTGCTCTTATCCGTCGTCTGTGTACACGCGGCCGTCTCCTGATCCAACAATCGCAAATCGCCAATCGTAAATCGCGCCGGGTCCCCTCACCCGATTCCGTCTGACGGCGGAATCGACCTCTCCCAAAGGGAGAGGTGAACATTCCGTGTACTTCGTCCGGTTAATTCATTGGATGAAATATCGACGACGCTGAAGTTATGCAGACTTTCATCCCCCGGCCCCCTCCAGTTTCAAGAGAAACGCTTGTTCACCTCCCCGCTCGTCGAGGTCGTATTGCCGAAGGCAAAACGAGTAGGGGCACTCGCGTCGCCTGCGTCCAGCGAGGCGGACGCACTACCATTCAACATGAATTCGTTCGATACGGAAAGTTCACCTCCCCCTCTGGGGGAGGTCGTTTTGCCGAAGGCAAAACGGGTGAGGGCACTCGCCGCAAGATGATTGCATTTGCCCGCCTCTGAGTGTAAATAATCCCGAACACCACCGCGGCCATTGCCGCCCACCTCGACCGACAAGGACGGCGCATGACTTTGCCACTGCTCAAGCCCCAGTTCACTGATCTTTACATCAATGGTGCCTGGACCCCGGCGCAATCCGGCAAGACCTTCACCGACATCTGCCCGATCACCGCCCAGCCCTACTGCGAAGTCGCCGAGGGGGATGCCGCCGATATCGACAGGGCGGTTAAAGCGGCACATGATGCATTGCACAAAGGCCCTTGGGGGACACTGTCCGCCGCCGCCCGTGGGATGCTGCTCTGGAAACTGGCCGATGAACTGGAAAGGCGGGCCGAGCGGCTGATCAATCTCGAGACCATCGACAATGGCAAGCCGGTCTTCGAATCGAAGATTGACCTGCATCAGGCGATCGGCGTTTTCCGTTACTTCGCCGGCTGGGCCGACAAGATCGAAGGGGCGACCATCCCGGTCGCCGGGCCGCAGTTTGTCTACACCCGCCGCGAGCCGGTCGGGGTGGTCGGCGCGATCATCCCGTGGAATTTCCCGATTTTGATGTGCGCCTGGAAACTCGCCCCGGCGCTGGCCTGCGGCAACACTTTAGTCCTCAAGCCGGCCGAGCAAACTCCGCTCACCGCGCTCGAGGTCGCCGACGCCGCCGAGAAGGCGGGCTTCCCGCCCGGTGTGCTCAATGTCGTCAATGGATTCGGGCCGACCGCCGGACGGGCCCTCGTCGATCATCCGCTGGTCGCCAAGATCGCCTTCACCGGCTCGACCGAGGTTGGACGCGAGATCGGCGCGCGTGCCGCGGCCACGCTCAAACGGGTCTCGCTCGAATTGGGAGGCAAATCGGCAAACATCGTCTTCGCCGACGCCGACATCGAGCAGGCCATTCGCGGCGCATTGGTCGGCATCTTCTATGGCAAAGGCGAAGTCTGCGCCGCCGGGTCGCGGCTGATTGTCTCGTCAAAGATTCACGATCAGGTGCTCGAGGGGGTCATCGCCAAGGCGGCCCGCTATGCCCCCGGCGATCCCTTCAATCCCAAGACCCGCATGGGCGCGCTTGTTTCCGAAACGCAGATGAACCGTGTCCTCCGCTACATCGACGAGGGGAAGATGGAGAGTGCCAAGCTTGTGACCGGCGGAAAGCGAGCCGAAGGGTTTGCTGGGTACTTCGTAGAGCCAACGGTATTCGATGAGGTCACGGATGACATGGCCATCGCCCGCGAGGAGATCTTCGGGCCGGTGTTGGCGGTGATGCGTTTCGATGAGGAAGAGGAGGCGGCGGCGCTGGCCAACGCCAGCCCCTATGGTCTCGCCGCCGCGGTCTACACCCGCGACATCGCCCGCGCCCACCGCACCGCCGCGCGTCTCCAGGCGGGCACCGTCTGGATCAACTGCATCAACCTCTATGACGCCGCCGCCCCGTTCGGCGGCTACAAAAGCAGCGGCTACGGCCGCGACCTCGGCGCCGCCGCGCTGGAGCAGTACACGGAATTGAAGACAGTATGGGTGGGCCTTGAGTAAACGCCTGATCGTCATTGCGAGGAGCGCAGCGACGAAGCAATCTTTGTTAACCCGATCGGCGGCATGTGAAGAGCGAAAACGGTGGGTGCAAAGAGCGCACCCACCCTACGAGAGCTGCATCAACCTCTATGTCGCCACCGTACTGACGCAGTAAACGGAGACGTAGTGCGTCTGGGTGTGGCTGGAATGACCGCCTGATCGTCATTGCGAGAAGCGAAGCGACGAAGCAATCTTTGTGGTTCACGAAAGCATATGGTTGAGATTCCGGATCGCTTTCTCGAGAAGAATCGACATCACGTCATTCCACGGTTCTACCTTGCCAACTTCACGAACGGTGGTGAGCGAGCGGATGGAATGTTGTGGCGATACGAGCGCGGCGGTGGAGAGCCAATCCCAATACACCCCAATGACGCTTCCGTCATCAAGCATTTCTATCGTGCTAAGGATGTGGACGGTGAGGAACACAACGTATTCGAAGAACACTTGAGGAAATTAGAGGATATCGCTGCCCCTATTATCCGTGCAATAGTCGAGGACCGCCGCACGCCGAGAGCAGAAGAGTACGCATCGCTGTCGCTATTTGTGGCGAGTATGCACTACCGGACTGCTGCACTGAGAGATATCTTCTTTGGGTTTGGGAAGAGTTTCATTGACAAGGTTGTGTACAAAGCGGCAAAGGATCCAATTAAGTGGCGACAAAAGATTGCTGAATTCCAGTCACAGGGGTTCGAGCTTGGCGGCATGGACCCTGAAGAGCTCCGGAAATGGTTTCTCAATCGAGACAACTACACAATTAGCTTGAACCCGGGAGCCGCAATGAGTCTATACTTTAAGTTGCTGCCTCAGCTCGCTAAGCAGATTGCCTCGATGGATCACACGATCATCGATGCAAGAGACGATCTTCAGTTTCTGACTTCGGACAACCCGGTCGCGATAGTCGATATCGGAGGAGAAACAGGTAAGTGGAAGGGTGACTTCGATAGCTCGGGCGCGCAGATTACGCTTCCGCTCTCTTCCCGATTTACGTTTCTGGCATCATGGGGTGGCCCTGTAGGCTTTGCGTCGTGCGATACATTCTTTAAGCGACACATCAACAAGCGGACTGCTTGTCGAGCGAGCAGATATGTTTTTTCGCCTTTCCGGGCAAGATTTATTAACAGATGGCTCAACGAGCTCGAACCGATGATCCCGAAGCTCGAGTGGCCAGATGAGCCTGGTGGAAGAATAAGGATTACCTAAGCGATAATGAGACAGATGTCAGAGCGGCGGGTGGCCCTGATGCGCCTTTTGCATCAGGGCTCGCCTAAGCCCGCAGCGACCAGCATGGGAGGACCATCATCGAGTCGTGTTGCGTATGCGCCAGCTCGCGGCAGGGTGGCCCTGATCCCGGGCGCTGATTCTGCGCCACAAACCCCAGGGGTGGCCCTGACGCGCTTTCCCGCAGGATCAGGGCTTGCCAAAGCCCGCAGCGACCAGTATGGGGATGACCATCACCAATTCGTGTTGCCTATGCGCCAACTCGCGGAGCCCAGCGGGACAGAGTAAACCCTGACGCAAAGAGCGCGTCAGGGCCACCCGTCATTACAGCGCGCCAGGGAAAGCGAGTGGTGCATCGCCTCTGGCAAGCCGGTGGGGGGTACGACCGGAATCTTTACAATTGGGACACCGTTGCCAAGGCGGTAGACTACATTGAATGAAATCCGGTAACCCGCGGACTGGTCAGCGATCCATGCGAATGGTTGTGGTCGAGCGCGAGGGCGCGGACGGGCTATGGGAATGTGCCGTTGCGGATGGATGCGCTTGATGATAGATTTCGGCGTGACAGGAAGGTCCTGAGCAGGCCCTGATCCTGCGAGAAAGCGCATCAGGGCCACCCCGCCATCAGTGGAATCAGAATCGAGAGACGTGTGCTGAAGTACGTTGTGCCCGTCCTGCATGTCAGCGGCTCCGCCGCAGCGGAACAGTTCTACTGCCACCAGCTGGGTTTCCGGTTGCGGCAGGCCATGCGTCCCGATCTTGCGGGCGCCGACCCCTGTTACATGGTCATCGAGCGCGAGGGCGTGTGGCTGCACCTGTCGTCCTTCCCGGGCGATGGCGTGTCTGGCGGCGTGGTTTACCTGGCGGTCGAAAACGTCGATGCGATGCACAAAGAACTGCTCGCCAGGAATGTCGTGATTGATTCGGGACCCGTCGATCAGTCCTGGGGGAACCGCGAGATGTATGTGAAGGATCCAGACGGCAATTGCATCCGCTTCATCCAGGAACGCGCCCGGTAATTCGACGCCCGCGAGGATGCTGAAACCATCACGCCGTCCGCGACGAAGTTTGCGCACAGAAAGCGGTACGTGCAAAGAGCGCGCGCACCATACGGACTGCCACCATAAATCCGGCCGAGCGCGAGTTGGTTGCCGCTCCATCGGATTAGGAGTGTTCGAGTTTGAACGCCGATCAGGGACTAGGAGAAGCGCCATTGCAGGTTCAGGCGGTTCCGTTGTAGATTCCCGCATCCAAGGACTCCCACCGCGAGCGGAGGGGCACCCGGCAAGTGACTCAGGCCTGCCCTGACGAAGGTCAGGGCCACCCGTCTGGAATGGATAGATGAAGCCACGAATCAGTGTCCTGTTTGCCAGCATGCTCCTCGCCGCTGCGGCGTTTGCGCAGGAGGCGGCGGAATTGCCTTTTGCTGTGCCCACACCGGATGGCTGGGCGAAAGAGACAATACCGCTGCCGCCGTCGTTTGCGCCGGACATGAAGTGGAGCGGCCTCGAAGAATTGCGCTTTGCGCCGGGATGGATGAACGCCGACTCCGCGACGTTCTTCTCCTATGCGCTGCTTTTCTGGTTGCCGGGAGACCAGCCGACCGATGCACACACGCTGGAGACCCAGCTTTTGACCTACTACCGCGGGCTGGCCCAGGCGGTGGCCGAGTCCAAAGGGAAGGTCCTCGACGTGACCCGGTTCACAATGTCTGTTGTCGACGCCGCGACGCCGCCGCAAAAGCGCGCCGGCGGCGAAGAGGTCACGGCCTACAACGGTAAATTGAAATGGATCGAGCCATTCACCACCGGCAGGGAACAGACCCTGCGGATGGAGATTCAGGTCTGGCGCTCCGTCATGCCCGTCGGGAACTGTGTCTTCATTTGCGCGTCGTCGCAGCCGGAGACCGCCGAAGTGTGGACAAAGTTGCGCGCCATCCGGGAGGACGTAGGGCCGGCACAGAGGGGAGAGTCGAATATGCGTGTCCATTATCTGGAGATCGTTTGCCGTGACGTTGCCGCTCAGTGCGCGGCGCTGGAGCGGGTTCATCGATTGTCCTTCGGTCCGCCGGTGGCCGATCTCGGCGCGGCGCGGGTAGCGAAGGCGGCCGACGGGAGTTTGATCGGCGTGCGCGCGCCGCTGGCCGAGCATGAGCAACCGATCATCCGCACCTATCTGGAAGTTGCCGACATCGCCAAGGCCATCAAGGACGCCGAGGCGGCCGGCGGCGTGGTCGCCTATGGTCCGACCCAACAGGGCGACACCGGCACCTGGGCGATCTATTTCCTCGGCGATCTGCAGTTCGGCCTCTGGCAGAAGTAGGGCGTGTGCGCTCTTTGCACGCACCATCTTGGTGTAATGGTATTCGCCGGGGAGAGCACAATGGCTGGCAAGTCTCACAAGAGGACGGCGACTGTCGCAGGGAAAACTGACGCCAGACGGACCGGCAGGAAGGCCGCCGTCCGCGGGGATTGGCGCGAGGAGACTCTGGCTCGCATGCGGGCGCTGATCCTCGCGGCCGACCCGGAGATGATCGAAGAGCGAAAGTGGAAGAAGCCCAGCAACCCGATGGGCGTGCCTGTCTGGTCGCATCACGGGATCGTCTGCACCGGCGAGACCTACAAGCAGGTCGTCAAGCTGACGTTTGCGCGCGGCGCCAGTCTCCCCGACCCGGCCGGCTTGTTCAACGCCAGTCTGGATGGCAATGCACGCCGGGCGATCGATATCCGCGAAGGGGAGAGGGTCGATGCGCGCGCTTTCAAGGCGCTGGTGAAAGCGGCGTTGGCCGCCAACTCACAATTGACGCTCGAGAAAACGAAGTCTCAACGCACCGTGAAGCGGCCGCGCCTGCTCACGGGCGGCAATCCGCAGATCGCCAAAGCCGACGGCGCCGCGCCGGTGCGCGCCTATATCGCCGCCATGCCTGGCTGGAAGCGCGAGATCGGTAGGCGTCTCGATGCCCTCATCGATCGTCATGTCCCCGGCGTGCGCAAGGCGGTACGGTGGAACTCCCCGTTCTATGGCATTGCCGGGCAGGGCTGGTTTCTGTCGTTTCATGTCTTCACGCGCTATGTCAAGGTGACCTTCTTCCGGGGCGCATCGCTGCAACCGGTCCCGCCCGGCGGCTCAGGCCCCGAAGCACGCTGGATCGACATCCACGAGGACGATTTCGATGACGCCCAGTTGACCGCCTGGATCAAGCAAGCCGCCGCCCTGCCGGGCTGGGGGGCATAGGGGCGGACGCACATGGCGTACGCTTCTGATGCTTCGAATTGACACAGGGGCGAAAGGTCACAGACCGTAATGCGCACAGGGAATAGATCCCTCACGTCAGAACCCCGGAGGCGTGAAAGTACCTTGGCCCAGGGCGTGAGCCCTGGGTTGGCCAGACACACAGAGAAAGCCCTGTAAGGGCGACACAAAGCCGTCTCCACCCCATGCCGAGTTTCCACACCACGGGCCTTGGCCAACGAAATGAGCCGAGAGGAGCAGCCCATGCCAACCCCATCCCCCGACCATCTGCTCGACCTCCTTCTCGACTCCTGGGACCGTAACAATCGAATCCTGGTCAATCTGCTGCGGGCAATTCCGACGGGCGGCTTGGCGGCGCGGGCGACGGTGGAGGGGCCGACGGTGGCGGAATTGTTCACCCACATGCATTATGTGCGACTGGTGTTTGTGGCCGAGGACGCGCCCGAATGCGCGCGCGAACTGCCCGCGAACGAGTGGGTGCATGACACCGATGTGGAACGGATCGCGCGGATGCTGGCGGAAAGCGCCGCGGCGGTGCGTGAGGCGGTCCGCGGGCGGGTGGAGGCACAGCAGGCCATGGCGATGCACTACGATCACCCGATCCTGCTGCTGCAGCACATGATCTGGCATGAGGGATACCACCACGGTCAGATCAAGCTGGCGCTGAAGCTGGCGGGCACGCCGGTCAGCGATGAAGTGGCCGGGCCGGTGACCTGGGGTGTGTGGATGCGCAAGACGTGAGCGCCCGACCGGCGGGGGAGAGCGCCAACGATTCCAAGACGGCCGGGAGCCGCCGACTTGGGATGACGATGACGCCGGCGGCTTCCCTGCGCAGTGTCGAACGCTCGGTGTCTCCAATCCGCGCCGGATCAGCGGACGTCGACTGTCAATATCCCCTACGCAAACGAAACATGTCCACCGGGGACGCCGTATGAGGTCCAACTCCAACCTGCGGGGACCTGATGGACTCAACGAAGCAAATCGCACGGCTGGCCGGGGTGTTATACCTGCTGCTTGTCATCGGCGGGGTGTTCAGTCTCATGTATGTCCGCGGCGCCGTGATCGTCCCCGGAGATGCCGCCGCGACGACCGAGAGTATCCTCGACCATGCGACGATGTTGCGGATCGACCTGGTGGTCGGGCAGGTCTCGATGGTGGTGTTCATGCTGGTGGCGCTGCTGCTCTACCAGTTGCTGAAGCATGTGCATCATGTGTTGGCGGCGTTGATGGCGCTGGTGGTCCTCGTCCACTTGCCGCAGGGGCTGGTCACTCTGCTGTTGCAATTCGGCGCGTTGGAGATGGCGCACGGGGAAGGGTTTTTGGCCACGCTCGATCCGGCACAGCGGGAGATCATGGCGGCCCTCTGCCTGCACCTGGTGGGCAAAAGTGCGATCCTCTCCGAGTTCAGTTGGGGGCTGTGGCTGTTGCCGTTGGGCGCTTTGGTCTATCGGTCGGGATTCCTGCCGCGGTTTCTGGGCATCTGGCTGATCCTGAACGGGCTTGCCTATATGATCCTGTCGTTCCTCGGCATCTTCGCGCCGACGGCGGGGACGCTTCTCTCCAAATACGCCTTCCCGATCCTGCTCGGCGAGGTGGCGCTCACCGTCGGCCTCCTCTACGTTGGATTCCGACCAACCCGGCCGGACACTCAACCATCAGATCGTAGAAGCGGTTCTTGAGCGGCAAATCGCTCAACCATTCGAACGTGGAAGCGGCTCTTGAGCCGCAAATCGCACGGCCCCGGCGCGATGGGCGCGCGGGGCCGTACGATGCCAATCCGATCTAACCTACGATTGCCTCAGGGCTCGTAGGGCTGGACGCGAATGTTGTGGTTGGAGCAGACCATCCGTACCTTCTCGTACAGCGCCGCCGGATCCGCGTCCACCAGGATTAGGTTGCGGGCCGTGGGAACGTCGATCAACGGCGAGTGCCCCGGTTGAAGCGAACCCGGGAAGATGCGATACAGCTTCCCGTCATTCTGGTCCACCCAGACACCGGGACGATCGATGTCCGAGAAGTGCGCGACCTCGACACTGAAGGCCGCAGTAGTTGCCGTGGTGCTGGTCATACCACAACCTCCTTAACGTTGAAGTGGCCTCCTCCAATGGAGGGCCAGAGTACTGCTGCTCCCGCCGGCGCCCTGCCGGCGGCTCGCATGTGTATATAAAGCTGTCTGGTTTTACCGGTTCCATCGGGCGCAATTTTTTTTCGCTTTTCCCTCCCGACGGCATCTGTCTCGCTATCTGTCGTTTTGGCAAAGAGATCCGACGCGCCAGTCTTGGGAGTTTGTGAACCCGGACGGGCCTCCGGCGGTCTACAACGAATAAGAGAATGGAGAATTCCGGATTCCGACCCTCAATCTGAATGGCGGGATTGGTGCCTGTGCCCCATTGCCAACCACTGCCGTGCCTTTGTAATGAGCCCGAAGGCGATGCGTGCTCATGCCGATCTGCTGTGGGCTACTCCAACGGGAAGGATCAATCCACTTTACCGCCGCCAGACCCCTGACGGCATGTCTGGTCAGGGCGCTGGTTCGGACACGCATCGTTGCCAACCCGGCCGCGTGAAAACCCGCCTCGCAATGCGAGTACTGGAGTCCGGAAAAGAGACTGCCCCCCCGCGCATGGAGGGCAGTCTCGCACAACAAGCGATCATGGTGACTTATCTGGCCGCGACCTGCGCATCGAACGAGCGCATCAGTTCGACGGCGAACCGCTGACCTGCGGGCAGTTCGAGCTGCTGCCCCTTGGTGGCCAGCGCAATCGCGCCGCCGGCCGCGCCTCCGACCACCGCGCCGGTCGCCGCGCCCTTCGCTTTGTCCTTGCTGGTGAGCGCGCCGATGATGCCGCCGATGACCGCGCCGCCGGCGATTTTCTCCTCGTCGCTGATCTTGTCGCCCTCGCCTTCGAGGACAATCTTCCGGGCCTCAATGGCGTAGGTCTTGCCCCTGGCGTCGGTGATCGATTCAAAGACCAGAGTCATCTTCGCCTTGCCAGCCGTGCGATGCGGCTCCTCGACATTCTCCAGCCGACCCTGCACCATTGCGCCGGCGGGGAAGACCGTCAGGCGATCAACCATTAGCGCCTCGGTGGTGCGGGCGCTGAAGGCGTCGCCGCTTTTGTGCGTGTCGGTGCGCAGTTGCTGATCCAGCGCCACAGTGAGCATCGTCCCCGATGGAACGCTGACAGTTTGCACCGCGCTGGATTTGGGTTTGGATTGGGTCGCCGATTGCGTCTGCCCGGGGGCGCTCGCGGTTTGTTCGGTGCCACCGCCGCAGCCGGCCGCGATCATGGCCAATGCGAGCATCACCGACGATAGTGAGAGTGCCTTGCACGTCATGGTCGTCCTCCTTCCGGATATGGAACAGGATTGATGCGGGCTGCCAGATGGACGGATATTTCTTTTACAATTCGGCGGCGGAAAAGTGCCCATCCTAAAGCAGACATTGAACGAACTCCCGTATCGACTTCTGGCAAATGCGATTGCATGCGTTCCATCCGCGCATGGCGGATGATTCGTCTACGGCATCATCCGGTCGCGTGGAGTATCTTGCGCCACGGGTAGACGTATGAACCGATACGACATCGCCATCATCGGAGCCGGGCCCGCCGGCGCGAGCGCGGCGCTTTCGGCCGTGCGGGGAGGCGCGCGTGCGGTGATCATCGAGAAGCAGCCGCTGCCGCGCCCAAAGCTCTGCGGCGGCTGGGTGGCCCATCGCGCCCTGCGCATGCTGGAGTTCCCGCTCGGCGAGGATGTCATTGAACACCGCTTCGATACGGTCGACTTGCGCGACGGAACCCGGGGCGTCCGCTACGTGGCGCCGGAGGGACTGGGTGTCTTTGTCGATCGCGCAATCTTTGATGCGCATCTGATCGCGGCGGCCGAATCGGCCGGGGCGGCGCTGCTGACGGCCAAGGTTACCGCCGTCCAGCGCGACGGCGCCGGGATCAATCTGATGACGACCGCCGGAGCGGTCTGGGCCGGCGGCGTGATCCTCTGCGCCGGCGCGAACTCAGGCCTGATTCGTGCGCTCCGCGCTCCCGACCCGCCCGGGCGATTCGGCGTTGCCCTCGAGCAACGTTTGCCGGTCGAATACGCCGCGCCATTGGAGGTTATGCCGGGGACCGCACGGCTCGAATTCGGCCGGATTCCGTATGGCTACGGCTGGGTGCTGCATCATGGGCCGTATCTGGTTGTGGGCATCGGAGGACGACGCGCATCGGCGGGCTCGTTGCGCGCGCACTATCGCGACTTTTGGAATCACCTGAGACTCCCGGCCGCCTTGATCGCGCCGCGGGGGCATCCGCTGCCGGTGGGCGGCTTCCGACGCGTCCTGGACCGCGGACGGATCCTCGCCGCCGGGGACGCGGCGGGGTTTGTCGATGCGTTCACCGGCGAGGGCATCACCCACGCCATCCACTCCGGACAACTGGCGGCACTGTCACTGCTGCGCTCCACCGACGATGAGGCCGGGCGCGATTACCGTCGTCGCTGCGCCGTGTCGATCCTGCCGGAACTGCGCGACTCGCTGCGCATGGCGCGACTGTTTCATACGGCGCCGCGCTTCTTCCGACAGACATTCTGCGGCGATCCGGCGGCGGCGCAGCGATTCGCCGCGGTCGTCGAAGGCAAACTCACGTACAAGAAGTATCTGGCCTGGGCGGTCGCCCGCCGACTGCGGCTCGTTTAGGACACGGCCGCCCGGCCGGTTTGACTTGTGCGGCCCGATCCGATACCGACAGATTATTGGAACAGTCAACCGCGAGGTGTGCCATGACCGAGACGTCACGTCAGGAAGAATTCAAAATCAGCGGCAGCGAATTGAAGGCGGGCTTCAAGGACGCCGCCGAGCAGGTCGGCGAGGAACTGAGGAAAGTCTTTGAAAAGGTGCGCGCCGAAGGCAAGATCCGCCGGGTGATCGTCAAGAACAAGGACGGCAAAGTCCTGGTCGATTTGCCGGCGCTGGCCGCCGGGGCCATCGGCGCGGTCGGCATCCTCGTGGCGCCGATTGTGTCCATCCTTGTCGCTTTGGGGGCGATCGCCACGGAATTGACGGTGGTGGTCGAGAAGGAAACCCCGGGCGGGGATCCGCAGGCCGCCGCTTGACCGACGAAGGGGGAGCTTGGCCCGCCCCGCGGTACGTGCCGTTGTCGCCCTCGTAACCGCAAGGGCTGTTCCTCCCGGCTTTTGATGGCTCTGGCGTAACTGGTGGCCCGGCAGATAAGGTGGCGAAGAGCGAGAAAGTGGATGATCTTGCTGCGGTTTCCTGCGTAGTTAAAGCGACTCTGATGCCCGTCTGATCAACTTAGAGCGGAGACACCCCACCCCGATGGAACTCCATCAATCACCGCCCGAGGCCACCCACGATCTCTGGACCGCCGTCGACCGCTATCTGGAGGGCATGCTGGCGCCGTCGGATCAGGCGCTTGATGCCGCCTTGCAGGACAGCGCCGCGGCTGGACTCCCGGCGATCGGTGTGTCGCCGATGCAGGGACGCCTCCTGCATCTGCTGGCACGGGCCATCGGCGCGCGGCGGATTCTCGAGATCGGCACCTTGGGCGGGTACAGCGCCATCTGGCTGGGGCGCGCCCTGCCGGACGGTGGACGTATGGTCACGTTGGAAATCGATGCCAAACATGCTGCCATCGCCACCGCCAACCTGGCGCGCGCCGGACTGGGCGATCGTGTCGAGGTGCGTCTCGGCCCCGCACTCGAGGGTCTGGCGCGATTGGCCGTGCAGGGGGAGGGACCGTTTGATCTGATCTTCGTCGACGCCGACAAGGAGAGCATCCCGGGCTACCTCGACGCGTCGCTGCGCCTGGCCCGCCCGGGCGCACTGATCATCGTCGACAATGTCGTCCGCGGCGGAGCGCTCGCCGATCCGAACAACGACGACCCGCGCGTGCGCGGCGTCCGGCGGCTCCATGAAATCCTTCGGGAACGCGGCCTGACCGCCAGCACCATGCAGACTGTCGGCGTAAAAGGTTACGATGGTCTGACGATCATTCTGGCGCCCTGAGAGGTCCAACCGCGAAAGCGCAACCGCTCAACGACGTTTGCCATACGGAGACAGCATGGCCGAACTGAAAACCAAAAAGACCGACGCCAGTGTCGCGAAGTTCCTCAACGGCATCGCCGACGAGCAGACACGCGCCGACTGCCTGGCGCTGGTGGACATCATGCGTCAGATCACGAAGTCGGAACCGAAGATGTGGGGCTCATCGATCATCGGCTTCGGCGACTACCGTTACAAGTACGCCAGCGGACGCGAGGGCGACTGGTTCCTGACCGGATTTTCGCCCCGCAAAACCGAGATCAGCTTCTATATCACCGGCTGTCTCGAGGGCGATTCGAAGGCGCTGGCGACCCTCGGCAAATACAAAAGCGGCAAGGGCTGCCTCTATGTGAAGCGCCTGGCGGATATTCACCTGCCGTCGTTGAAAACCCTGATCCGCGAGAGTGTTTCACGGATGAAGAAGAAAGCGAAGGCGTAAGCGCGAATGGGCGAGATGGAAATCATGTGGCGGTGTCTGGTCTGCGGTGAAATGTGGCCCGACCTCGGCCAGCCCCTGCCCGACCAATGCCCGAATTGCGGCGCGCCGAAAACCGAGTTTGCGCTCGTGGCGGAGGATTAGAAGCAGGGGAGACGCAGGCAACGGCGACGGGACACCGGTTGCCCGCGGTTAAAAAGAGAGTGCTTCGTCGGCCCGGTCTGCCTGCAGCAGATCGGGCCTTCTCACTATGACGATGCTGCTGTTCGCGCGGAGGCGGGGAATCCACAGCGTTGGCGGGGGTGGCCCTGACCTTGGTCAAGGATTGAGCAAGACCGATCGATTACGCGGTGTCCAGACCGAACAGCGAGCGCAGATTACCGCCCAGAATCGCCTCACGGGCATGGTCCGACAGTCGCAGCCGCTCGAGAATCTCGCGCTGTTCGTTGAAGACCGGCAGACGCCACCCGCGCGGGAAGAAATCGGAATCGCTCCCGAACAGGACCCGTCCGGGACCGAACACCTCCAGCGTCTTTTCAAAGGCATGCTGCAGATCGCGGAATTCCGATTGATCCAAAAGCCAGTTGTTCGAGGACGATGTGTCGACATACACATTCGGGCACTGCAGGCCGAGTTTCAGCAACTGCGGCAGGGTGCCGCTGCCGAAACTCAGTACAACAAACGGCAGGGTCGGGAAATCCGTCGCCGGCTGATGCAGGTCAGCCGGGTTGGCATAGCGCCAGTCATAGACATCGGGCAAGCCCCACCAGCGCCGGGCCGCCAGCCGCAACCGGCCCATGTGGACGTAGACCACCATATGGTGCTTGCGGGCGACGCGATAGATTGGATACAGCCGCTCCGAGGCCACCGAACAACGGGTCATCGACGGATACAGCATGATTCCGCGAAAACCCCATTCAGTGGCGGCGTGCTCGACCAGTTCCTCGGCCACCGGCAGATACGGATTGACCGTGGCGACCCCGATGAACCGGTCGGGATAGACACGCAACGCCGCGCCCACCGAGACCTCATCGCCGGGGATCATCGAAATGACGGTGGCGCGGGTAACGTTGTGACGGTCCAGCTCGATGACCCAGCGGTCGGCCAAACGGACCGGGTCCTGGGGCGGGGGCTCGAAGTGATGGCGCTGGGCCTGTTCGGCGATGAATGTTTCCAGGTCGCTGTAGTGCTCACGTTGCTGAGTGAGAAGACGCAGATAGTTGTGCGAGATGAAATGTATATGCGCGTCAACAACTTCCATGAAAGCAGACCCCCAATCCGCCGTATAGAGCAGAGCGTTTTCCGAAAATCGTCGCGACGGCAGTGGATGGCAAGACCCAACTGCGAGTGCCGCCAGTATTTAGCGTCAATCCTTGGTTACCCGTTACGGGCTGCGGATAATCTGACATAATGTATATTCTCGGAAGTGATCGGCCGGGAGCGGCTGCGCTAACTCCCGAGAGCCTGTAGGGAAATCCCATGACTTTCTGACTCCCAGATCGTGAACCCACTTCACAGACGCTCTGGTTCCCTGCGGACTGACGCGCTAACCCTCTGTGAGAACAGCAGGTATTGCCTCTCGATTGATTGACAACTTTATAGTACGGGCGCGGCCTTCAATTTGCTAAATCTTTCGCCGGGAGCGCAGATCCCCGTCTGCGTTTTCCGGAAGACTGGTCTTGTGGGGGCAAGCGTTGCACCCTCCCTCTCCGGGTGGTGGTTGGTACCGTGGGTGAACGAATAGGGGCGGTCGTCAAGGCCGCCCTTGTTCCGTTTGTGGCGACGGGGAAAAAGAAGGCCGGCATCCGAGGATGGCGGCCGAACCCGACCCTATGATGCCAGGGGTTACTGCGTCAGGATGCTGCGGCTGGCGGAGACGTATCCTTCGACCAGTTTGACCCGTCCGGTCGAGGCGAGCACATCGATGGTATATCCGGTGCTGGCATCCTCGGCCGCCAGCCAGACGACGCCGGACTCGAGGCAGGAGCCGTCCGGATTGAAGATCACATCATGGTTGCTGAAAGTGTTCGATGTCATCACCACGCGTCCGCCCAGCGATCCGGTCGCCAGCACCGAGTCGCCGGTGTTGTGCGTGGCATTCTGCGGGTTGTTGTCCAGAAAGACGGTCCAGGTGTTGGCGGACCCGTCGAAGCAGATCCCGGCCGGCGTCTTGTGGGCGACCGCCAGCGAGCGCGCCTCGCGCAGTTTGCCGACCAGTTCGCGCACCTGCGACTTGGTCTCCAGCCGCGGCATCTGTTCCAGGAACGAGGGGACGGCCAGCGACGCCAGAATTCCTATCATGACCACGACTATCATCATCTCCATGATCGAGATGCCCCGCTGATCGTTGATGCGCCTGTTCAATGAATTCATGGCCGTTATCCTCTCCGACTTGGGTGACTTCTCCGCCCCCGGCTAACATGCAACCCCCATGCCACAGACCGCGGGCAGGGGGCCCTTCAACGCACGAACGGAATGCCTTGGGACAGCGATGCTTAAGCCGGCGGTTCTCCCCCCTGTCCCCCCTGCCCGGCCTATTCCTGCCCGAGGGGGCCGTCGAGGGGCGTCGGAGTATGGGACGGACCCCACAGGTTGGATCAGTCACGCTAACGCTGATGGCCGCGGGGGCGTCTTTTCCACTGTCGCGTAAGTCAACGCGGATGGCGGCCATGGAGAGCGTCATTGACCTGACTTGGCCTGTGGGCCAACTTCACCGGATGAAGATGACAGCCGCCAGGGGCACAACCGACGTGGCGGCGCTGGTGGTGCGGGCCCAACGCGGCGACGAGGCTGCGATGGCCCGATTGCATCGCGACTTTTCCCCGATGGTGCATGGGCTGCTTCTGGCGCGCGTGCCGCGCGGCGAGGTTGACGATCTGGCGCAGGATGTCTTTGTGGCGGTGGTGGAGCGCCTGCCGTCGTTGCGCGAGCCGGAATCGTTCGGCGGCTGGCTGGCGACGATCGCCCGCAACCGCGCCAACGACTATCACCGTCAAAGACGCGAGGATGTCGAGTTGATCGAAGAAACCGCGCCGGACCCGCGCTCGCAGGAGGATGCCGAGGCGGCGCATGTGCTGCTGTTGGTGCGATCGCTGCCGGAGGCCTACCGTGAGACGCTGGTCCTGCGTCTGGTGGAAGGCATGACCGGTCCGGAGATTGCCGAACGCACCGGCCTGACACCCGGCTCGGTCCGGGTCAATCTGCACCGTGGCATGCAAATGCTGCGCGAAAAACTGGGATGGACGAAATGACGCCCAACGATGATTACCTGTGGGACGGCTCAGGTTCGGAAGACCCGGAAGTGCGGCGTCTGGAGACGCTGCTGGGTCGCTACCGTCAGGCCCCCGCCTCTCCCCCGCCGCGCCGTCACGAGGGACTGATCGAGATCCTGACGATGATGCCTCTGGCGGCGGCGGCCTGCTGGCTGATCGCGGTGTTTGGCGGCGCCGAACGTCCCGGCGAGCCGGTGATCGCCTGGCATGTCGCCCCGCTGGCCGGCGCGCCGCGCCTGGATGAGACCGCCGTCCACGGTGTCGTGACCACCGGCGAAGGTCACGCGATCGTCACCGACGACACCTCGGCGGCGTTGATCGAGGTCAACCAGCACGGCTGTGTGCAGATGGCGCCGAATTCGCGCCTCCGTCTGGTCCGCACCCGCCCGTCCGACCAGCGATTGTCGTTGACCCATGGCACGATTCATGCGGTCGGCCTGACCACGCCGCGCGTGTTTGCCATCGAGACGCCATCGGCCACGATCATTGATCTGGGATCCGCGTACACGTTGACGGTCGACGCCTCCGGACGCAGCCATCTGTGTGTCAACTCCGGCTGGGTGGCGGTGCGTCACGCCGGCCGCGAGATGCGCGTGCCGTCGGGCGCGGTCTGTGAGACCCGTCCCGGCGAGGCGCCGGGCACACCCTATTTCGGCGGCGCTTCGGACGCGTTCCGCGCCGCGCTCGCCCGGTTCGATTTTGAGGGCGGACATGTCGCCGATCTCGAGACCGTGTTGCGCGAATCGAACATGTGCGAGGTCTTCACGCTCTGGCAACTGCTGCCGCGGGTGGCGAAAGCCAACCGCGGGCTGGTCTACGACCGCATGGCGCAACTGTTGCCGCCGCCGCCGGGTGTGACCCGCGAGGGTGTCCTGGCGCTGGATCAGAGCATGCTGGATGTCTGGGGTTCGCAGTTTGCCCGCTCTGAGTTCATTCCCTGCCTGGCCTCCTGCACCGTGTCTTCCGTCGACGCCCGACCGCCGGTCGGGCCGGCCGCGCGCACCTGATCTTCCCGCGCGAAACTTTCGCCGGAGGCGGCCGTACTCTGAGTGTCAACGCGGCGTCCTCTCGCCGCGGGGTGCGGAATCGCAGGGGAGATTTTCGCCTCCACCAGATGGCCGCGACTAACCGAACCGCACGTCACTCGTCCAATCGGGTGAGAACGATCGCGACCATGGGAGGGACGCGCGACAACGTCAGCGATTGAACTTTGCTGAATAACAGAAGATGACCGGCGGTCTGGAAGCGGAGCACGCCGGACCTGAGTCCCACCGGACGCCATCGTGCGTCAACCACTTCGGATCAGGGGCGCGTGCCACCGGGAAGGGTGAGGTATGTCCATGCGGCGACACAAGGCGATGATTCTGATTCTGGCGATGGCCCTTCCTGGCGCCTCGCTGGGCGCGGCGGCCGAGCCACCCGCCGCCGACAGCGTGATCAAGGCCGATCCGCTGCGCGAAGTGATGGCGGTGCGCCGCACCGGCGAGTTCAAACTCGACGGTCTCCTCGATGAAAAGTTCTGGGCGGAAGCCCCCGCGGCCAGCGGCTTCAAGCAGACCTGGCCCAAGGAAGGCCAGCTGGCCAGCGAGTCGACGCTGGTGCGTCTCGCCTACGACGACGAAGCGCTCTATGTGGGCATCGTCTGTTACGATTCCAAACCGCACGAGATCCGCCGTCGCCTCACCCGCCGCGATCGCTCCACCGAGGCCGACTTTGTCCAGGTGGCGATCGACTCCTACCATGACCGTCAGACCGCCTACGCGTTCAACGTGAACGCCTCCGGCGTGCAGCGCGATCTTTACATCTACAACAACAACTGGAGCGATGACTCCTGGGACGCGGTCTGGGAGTCGAAAGTGCGCGAGATTCCCTATGGCTGGACGGTGGAGATGAAGATCCCCTACCACTGCCTGCGCTTTCCGCCTCAGCCGGAGCAGGAGTGGGGCATCGACTTTATCCGCTACATCTCGCGCAACGATGAGACCACGCGCTGGCAGTTTGTCCCCCGTTCGGAGGCGACCGGGGTCTCGCGTTACGGCCTGCTGAAAGGCATCCGGCAGATCGACCCGCCGCGGCACCTGGAGCTTCTGCCCTATACGACCAGCAAGGTGCAGACCGAGCCGAAGAAGCCGGGCAATCCCGACGGGCGCGAGATGCTGCAGAATGCCGGCGCCGACTTCAAATGGGCCCTCTCCCCCAACACCGTGCTGGATGCCACGATCAACCCCGACTTCGGGCAGGTCGAGGCCGACGGCACCGTGCTCAATCTCGGGCGCTTCGAGACATTCTATCAGGAGAAACGCCCCTTCTTCCTCGAGGGTCTGCAGCTGTTCGACACGCCGTTCAATCTCTTCTACTCCCGGCGCATCGGCGCGGCGCCGCGCTATCCCTCCGGCGCCGCCTCCGACGACATGATCATCAGCCGTCCGGAGGCCGCCACGATTCTCTACGCCGGCAAACTCTCCGGCAAGACCGGCGGCGGGCTCTCGTATTCGATGGTCAACGCCATCACCACCGATGAGCACGCCGAGTACTACGGCGCCGATGGCCAGGGCGACACCGTGGTCCTGCGCGAGCGGGTCGCCGAGCGCGGCATGGCCAACATCGCCCGCGTCAAGCAAGACATCCTCGGCAACTCGTCGGTCGGCCTGACCGTGACGTCCCTCTACAAAGACACGCGCAACCCGTCCTACGCCGGCGCGGTGGACTGGACGCTGCGGACCAAAAAGAACAGTTACGGGTTCCGCGGGCAGGCGGGGGCGACCGACCCGGCGCTGCGCGCGCCGGGCTGGGGTGTCTGGCTGCTGGCGGAGAAGCTGTCGGGACGGCACGTCATCGCCGAGACCGGGTTCGAATACAACGACCGCGCCTTCGATTACAACGATCTCGGTTTCATCCGCCGGGCCGACTACGTCGGCGGGTGGTCGTGGCTGCAGTACCGCACCGAGAAGGGTTGGGGGCCGATCAGCCGCACCTGGAACAACTTCAACTCCTGGTACAACTGGAACAACGCCGGTGACCGTCTCGGGCTGGGCTTCAACTGGAATGGCCAGATGCAATTCAAGAACCTCTGGTACCTGGGCGGCGGCCATGAGCGCTCGGCCCGCCGGGTCGACGACTACGAAATCGGCAGAAGGGTGATGGTGCCGCAGCCGGCCGCCACCTACTCCTGGGTCTGGGCCGAGACCGATTACCGCAAGCCGGTCAGCGGCAACATCAACTACTCCTGGGGGGATGACCGCGACGGCGCGCAAAACAGCTACGATCTGTTCATGACCGTGCGCCCCTCGACCAACTTGGAGGTCACCTTCGGCCCCAGCTACGCTCTCAGTTGGAATTCGTCACGCTACATCACCACCGTCGAGCCCGGCCAGAACACCCCCGGCGGATACCTGTTCGCCGAGCAGGACGCCGAGCAGTTTTCCCTGACCGTACGCGGGATCGCCACCTTCACCACCGCGCTGTCGGTGCAGCTGTACGCCCAGCCGTTCATCGCCCACATCACGCACGACAATTACAAGTACTGGGACGGCGGGTTTGCATTCACGCCCGCGCCGGATCAGTCGCTGGACGGCACGCCGGGCGATCCGGACTTCTCGCTTCTGAGTTTCAACGCCAACGTGGTGGTGCGCTGGGAGTACCGCCCCGGGTCGACCATCTTTCTGGTCTGGTCGCAGGCGCGCGACGATTTCCGCGAACTGCCGCAGTTTTCCTTCCGCCGCGGCATGGATCAGCTCTTCGACCTGGGTTCGCGCAACGTCTTCATGATCAAGATGAACTATTGGTGGAATCTGTAACGATTGGACCGTAGCTTCGGAGCACCGTGATCCCGCAGGTTCCGGGAGGGGACCTGCGGGACACGGCATTTGTATGCCCGGAGATCATCACGCATGACAGCGCCGCGCTGGGCGGTCCCGCTGGCCGGGGCCCTCATCCTCATGGCCACCGTTGCCGCCGCGCAAAACGGCGCGCCGAAGGAACGCAAGACGCTCACCGCCACCCGCGTTGCCTCAGGCGATGTCCGCATCGACGGTCGTCTCGATGAGGCGTTCTGGCGCCAGATCCCGATGGCCGACGACTTCGTGCAGAAGGAGCCCAACGAGGGCTCAACCCCAAGCGATCGCACCGAGGTCGGGTTTGTCTACGACGACGACGCCCTCTATGTCGGGGCGCGCATGCACTGCGCCCACCCGGAGTCGTTGCGCATCGAGTTGAACCGGCGCGACAATCCCGGCAACTCCGAGCAGCTGATCGTCTCGATCGACTCCTATCGCGACCGCCGGACCTGCTACGATTTCGGCGTCTCGGTCGCGGGGGTGCGCACCGACCGTTACCACTCCTACGACCACGAATACGACAAGGATTTCTCCTTCAATCCGGTCTGGGACGCGCGCACCGCCATCGACTCGCTGGGTTGGACCTGCGAGATGCGCATTCCGTTCTCGCAACTGCGCTTCATCGATCAGGAGGTGCAGGTGTGGGGCGTGAACATGAACCGCTGGATCCCGGCCCGCAACGAGGACATCTTCTGGGTGCCGGTGCCGAAAAGCGAGACGGGGTGGTCGTCGTGGTTTGGCGATTTGCGCGGTATCCGTGGCATCCAGCCCTCGCGCCGCCTTGAGCTTCTCCCCTATTCGGCCGCCGATCTGCATCTGGAATCGGAGAGCGACCCAGACAACCCGTTTGGTGACGGCAGCGACTTCAATGGGCGTGTCGGCGCCGATTTGAAGATGGGTCTGGGGCCGAACCTGACCCTGGACGCGACCATCAATCCCGATTTCGGACAGGTCGAAGCCGATCCGGCCGTGGTCAATCTCTCTGCCTACGAGACCGTTTTTTCCGAAAAGCGGCCGTTCTTCATTGAAGGCAGTCAGCTCTTTTCGGTCGAGGGTGAAGACTACTTCTACTCCCGCCGCATCGGCGCCCGTCCGCGCGGGCCTGCCGAGGGCGATTATGTCGACTTTCCCGGCAGCGCCACGATCCTCGGCGCCGCCAAGGTCACCGGGCGCACCGCCGGCGGCCTGTCGATTGGCGCGCTGAGCGCCCTGACCGCGCGTGAACACGCCAGGACCTATGACAAGTCGACCGACCAGGAAGCCGAGATCGAAGTCGAGCCCGCCACCGGTTACGGGGTGTTGCGTCTGCAGCAGGAATTCGGCGCCAGCCAGTCGACCGCCGGGATCATTCTGACCGGGGTCGAGCGCGACCTCGACGCCGCGGATCCGTTGGCTTCGCTCCTGCGCCGGCGCGCCGTTACAGGGAGCGCCGACTGGAATCTGCGTTTCAAGGGCGGCGCCTACGACATCGTCGGTTTCGCCGGCTTCAGCCGTGTCGAAGGCAGCGAGGGCGCGATCCTGCGCACGCAGCAATCCAGCGCCCGCTACTTCCAGCGTCCCGACGCCGGGTATGTCCGCATCGACTCGGGCGCGACCGCGCTGTCGGGGTACGCCTTCGGGCTGCGCGGCGGCAAACGCTCAGGGCGCCACTGGCTCTGGGGCGGCGGCTTCTCGGTGGAATCGCCGGAGTTCGAGCTCAACGACGCCGGCATCGTCAGCAAAGTCGACGACATCGACGCGTGGAGCCATCTCATCTACCGCGAGCAGCGGCCCGGGCCGCTCTTCCGCAGCTACGAGATCACCCTTTCGCAGAACTCCTTCTGGAATTTCGCCGCGGTGAAGAAGCCCGCGCACGATCCCTCGCACATGCTGTCCTTCGCCGAACTGGACATCGAAGCGACCTTCCGCAACTTCTGGCGGACGCAATACTTCGTCGGCTACGACTGGCCGGGCAAGTCCGACGATCTGACCCGCGGCGGGCCATTGGCGGGAACGCCGCAAGGCATCTTCACCGAGATCTCGGCAAGCAACAACTTCACCAGCCGCACGACGCTGTCGGCGTTCGTCTTCTACTTCAGCAACGACATCGGCAGTTGGGAACAGAGCGCCGGATTCGAAGTGGGCGGTCGCATCGGCAGCCGCGTCTCGTATTCGATTGAGCCGCGCTATTCGCGCGAAGTCAACGCCCGTCAGTATGTGGCGACCCTGCGTCCCGATGCCGACGACGCCGGCAATCCGGCGACCTACGGCAACCGCTACGTGTTCGGGAATATCTACCGTTCGCAGATTTCGGCGCAGCTGCGGCTCAACTGCTACTTCACGCCCGATCTGAGTCTGGAATGCTACGCGGAGCCGTTTGCCGCCAGCGGCGAGTATCGCGGCTTCGGCGAACTGCCGGCGCCGGCCCGCACCGATCTGCGCGAGTATGGTGTCGCGGGACGGACCCTGACCGAAGTGGAGGACGGCCGCTACGTGGTCACCGACGGCGCAAACACCTTCGACTTCCGCGCCGACGACTTCGGCGTGCGATCGTTCCGCAGCAACGCAGTGTTGCGCTGGGAATTCCGCCCCGGCAGCACCCTCTACCTGGTCTGGCAGCAGGACCGTTTCGGGTTCGAGGAACCGGGACGGCGGGTACGGCTCAAATCGCTGGAGCAGGCGCTCTCGGCCGAGGGCTCCCACTACTTCGCCGTCAAGATCAGTTATTGGATGCCGGTGTCGTAGACTACGCCGCCAGGATCTCGACCAGCGTGATCTCGAACGTCAATGCCTGCCCGGCCAGCGGGTGATTGGCGTCGACGATGATCGCGTCGTCCGTGACCGCGGTCACCACCACGGTGAAACTGGCGCCGTCGGGATGCTCCGATCGCAGCCGTTCGCCGACCTGCGGCTCCATGCCTTCGGGCAACTGGTGTCGTCCCACCTGCACCACCAACTCTTCACGGCGCGGGCCATAGGCCTCTTCGCAGGGAATGCGCGTGGTGCGTGTCTCGCCGGCGTTCATGCCGAAGAGTACTTTTTCGAATCCGGGAATCACCAAGCCGGCGCCGAGGGTGACCTCGAGCGGGTCGCCGCCGGCGGAACTGTCGAAAATGGTGCCATCATCCAGCTTGCCGGTGTAGTGCACCGTAACCGTATCGCCCTGTTTTGCCTGCGGCATCTGTCTCCCTTCGGTGGCGGGTGGCTGCCCCGTGGACAACGTACGGGAGTTCGCAAGCCGACACAAGCGGCTTGGCGGTGGCGGAAGACACGATTCGTTCAACCGCCCAGGTGCGGCGGCTCCTCGAGGATGGCGAGAATCTCCCTCGCGCAGTAGACACGGTCGCGCTTTGATTCCGATGTCTGGGTGAGAATCTTCTCCTTCTCCAGCCGCTCGACCGCCCGTTGGGCGGTGGTGAAGGCGACGCCCAGCCGCTCGGCGGCACCCTTGATCGTGCAGAAGGGATTTTCCGCCAACAGCGCGAGCAGTTGCGCCGGCGTCTTGCTGGGCGCGCCGGCGATCCGGTTGCGCCACTCGCCCAACAGCGTGTTGATCCGCTCGGCGCGGCTGAGCGCATCCTCCGATTGCCGCGCCACGCCGTTGAGGAAATACTCGACCCAGTCGCCCCAGCGGCCCGCCTCGGTCACGCCACGCAGACGATCGTAGTATTCGCGCCGTGTCGCCTCGAAGAAGGCCGACAGGTACAGAAGCGGTGACGGCAGGATCTTGCGTTCGACCAGAAAGAGCGTGATCAGCAGCCGTCCGACACGGCCGTTGCCGTCGAGGAACGGATGGATCGCCTCGAACTGATAGTGCCCGATCGCGATCTGCACCAGCGGCGGCATGGTGGTGAGGTGCATGTATTTCTCCCACTCGCCGAGCGCCTCCATCATCTCCGGCGGCGGCGGCGGGACATAGGTGGCGTTGGCGATCCGGCTGCCGGGCGGGCCGATCCAATTCTGCGTGCGGCGGAATTCCCCCGGCGTGGCCTGGTTGCCACGCACCCCGCTCATCAGCTTCTTGTGCAGTTCGCGCACCAGCCGCAGTGACAATGGCAGGGTCTTCAGCCGCTTGATCCCGTATTCGAGCGCGACCACGTAGTTGCCGACCTCGTGCAGGTCATCGGGACTGCGCTCGATGGCCGCGCCCGCCTCGGAGGCCAATAGCTCGCCGATGGTCGCCTGTGTGCCCTCGATCCGGCTGGAATGCACCGCCTCGCGCGCGATAAAGGGCCGGATGAGCAGATGCGGGTTGGGCAGCCGACCGCCCTCGCCGGCCAAACGGCCCACCAGACGGTCGGCATCGGAGAGGGCCCGCACCAACGCCGGCGTCCAGCCGATCTCCTGTGGCGGCGGATCGGGCACGAAGGCGTAGTACCCCTCCCCCGCCTTGACCATCCGTCCCGGTCTCTGTCCCGCTGTTTTGGTTGTCATGCCACCCTCCCCCCTCTTGGATTTCGGTGCCCGGGGGTGAAAATAGCCCCCAAGTATTATTATCGGAATAGAAATAATTCGAAAATAGTTGTCCGGCGCTATTTTCGCCGACGAAAACAGCCGGGAACGCAATTAGCGCCGCAGGTAAAGCCGAAAATAAGAAAGAATTAATAAGGCATTGCCTCCCACTCAGTTATGGCTTCGTAAATGACCGCACACTCCCGATGCCGGTCCCGGGAGTTGTCAGATTGATGGCCAGCCGGCGTGGACGTGGCTGATTCTGGTTGGCATGCGCAGGCAGGGAACATAGGTTCCCGAGAGAAAAAACAAGCGAGAAGCATCCAGGACCGGGGGATAATCATGCCAGCGAAAAAGCCCACGTCCAAGTCCAAGACCGCCGCCAAGCCGGCCCGCCCGGCGGCGAAGAAGACCACGCGCAAGACCACAAAACCGGCAACCGACCAGGTCAGGCCGGTGACGTTCGTCCTCGATGCTCCCTATGGCAGGGACGTCGCTCTGGCAGGGACTTTCAATAACTGGACGCCGCAGTCGATGGCCAGGGACGCCGATGGCCTCTGGCGGCTGAGGCTGGATTTGGCGCCCGGGCTGTATCGCTACAAGTTCCTGATCGACTCGGAGTGGAAAGAGGATCCCGCCAACGAACGCAAGGAGCCAAACGAATTCGGTGGCTATAACTCCGTGATCGAAGTAACCTGACCGCCGCGGTCGCGTTATCTCTCCCCTCCCCTGCACCCCGACCCACTCCGCGGGTTTGTCGCGCGCCTCCCTTTTCCGAGGCGGGTAAGGTTTCCGGCAAAATTCCGATAACCTGAAAACAGACAACCGACTTCCAGGACGACACCATCGGGGGCAGTATGAGCATCGGATTTGTGGTTGGCTTCTCCATCTTCCTGCAATTTTGCGCGGTTCTGCTGTCATTTCGGCTGATGACCTCGCCCAAAAACAGGATCGCGGCGCTGCTCATCATGGGCAGCTGTAGTCTGAGCGCGACACGGCGGATCATCACCATGACCGAACTGCTGCGCGGCCGGGGCGGCTACGAATGGCCACTGTTGCCGGAGACGCTGGCGCTGTGCGGGTCGCTGTTCATGGTGCTGGGGTTGCTCTGGTTCGAGCCGCGCTCCGTGCCGGCAGAGGCGGATGAGACAGCGGGGAACGCGGTCGATGCCGGCGGGACGGTCAATGTTCCGCAGGATCTGATCGACTGCCGTGCCTGCTTCCACGCGATGCCGGCGGCGTTCGCAATCCATCGGGTCGTGGTCGATGGCCGCGGCTATCCGATCGACTACGAGTTTCTCGATGTCAATCCCGCCTTCGAGCGCCAGACCGGCCTCAAGCGCGGTGATGTGATCGGTAAACGCGTCACACAAGTCATTCCCGGCATGGACGAAGTGGTCCGACAATGGATCACCAACTACGGCCGTGTGGCGCTGACCGGACAGCCGATGGAGTTTGAGGACTATGCCGCGCCGTTGCGGCGGTGGTATGCGGTGCAGGCCTTCTCGCCGCGGCGCGGGTATTTCATCACGATTTTTCAGGACATCAGCGAGCGCAAGCACGCCGAGGCGGCGCAACGCCGCGGCGCCCCCTACAGCGCGCTGGCCGTGCGCGCCGATGGCGGCGCCACGGACGGGACCGGGCCGCTGCCGCGCGCGAAGACCGTGTAGACGGAGGGTTTACTCATGCCACTGAAATTCGCTGTCGACCACGCCGCCCGTATCATTCGCGTCCGTGCCTTTGGCACTTTTGGAAGCAACGATGTGAGGGATTACCAACTGCATGTGCGGGCGCTTCCGGAGCACCGTGGATTCCATGAAATCTTTGATCTCTCAAGCGTTGAACGGATTGAATATATCTCCGGTCGCAACGTGCGCGAATTGGCGGAACTGGCGGCCAGTAACGATTCGCCCGCAGAGCCCACCTATCTGGCGATTGTGGCGCCGCATCCGACCGCGTTCGGACTGGCACGGATGTACCAGACCTACCGTGACATGGCCCCGCACAGCACCCGTATCGTGCGGATCTTCCGTTCGTGCGACGACGCAGAACAGTGGGTCGGACAGATGATCCGCACACGGGCGGCCGCTGGCGTAGCCGGCGCGCTCTGCACGCCGTGGACATCGGAATAGCCCGGACGCCGCCGCCACGGGGCCGAGCGCGTCCGCGGCATTGCCACCGAATCCTGAGATCGGCGCTCGAAATGTGGTTGACCCCGGCCGCTCTGCTGCGCGACCATGGCGGCAACGCACGCCGGCCAGTCGCCGGCAACTTTTCAACCCAATCCGGAGGACCATCGATGAAGCCGATTACGCGTGTCGCGCCGTGGGGGCTTGCCGCCGTTCGGACGGCCTTCGTTCTGAGCCCGAACGCCTCGGCGGGGGATCGGGACCATCTCAACGGATTCTTCCTGCGGCTCTCGGCGGGCGTCGGCGCCGCCTCCACCGAAATTGAAGCGATGAACACCAAGGTCAAATTCTCCGGGCCGGCCGGCGATCTCAACTTCGCGATCGGGGCCATCGTGGCGCCCAATCTCGCGCTCCACGGGACCCTCTTCGGCTGGAGCATGACCAACCCGGATGCGGAAGTCGGCAATGCCGAGGGCGAACTCGATGGCGATCTCACCCTCGGCGCGGTTGGCGTGGGGCTGACATACTATCTTATGCCCGCCAATGTCTATCTATCCGGTTCGGTCGGACTCGGCTCGCTCACTCTGGAGGCCGATGACATGGACCTCGAATCCGATAACGGCGTGGTCATCGACCTCACCATTGGCAAGGAGTGGTGGGTGGGGCGGAACTGGGGGCTGGGAGTGGCCGGATCGCTCGGCCTGCACTCGATCCCTGATCCCGATGTCGATGAGAACTGGAGCGGACCCAGCGTCGCCGTGCGCTTCAGTGCCACGATGAATTAGCCCAATGGTCAGATGTGGGTCCGGCCGGACAGCCAGCTGGCTGTTGTCCGGCCGGAACTTTTTTTGTCCGGTTTGGGTAGGGTCTATTATTCGAGTCCCCTGCCCCATCGGCAGGTTACCGCAAACCAGCGAGCACAGAGGAGGCAAGCATGCGCAAGTCCATGGCCACGGCCTTGTCAGCGATCGGAGTGGCGGCATGGCTGACAGCGACCGTCACGGTGGCGGCGCCGCCCCGCAATTTCCGCACGCATCTGTCCGGAGATGAGGAAACGCCCGCGGTGTCCACCCTCGCCCAGGGCCAGGCTGAATTTCAGTTGAGCGGTGATGGCCTCACATTGTCCTACAAACTCATTGTGGCCAACATCGAGAATGTGCGCGCGGCCCACATCCACACCGCACCGGCCGGTACCGCCGGGCCGGTGGTGGTCGGGCTTTACCTCGGGCCGACTCTCCCGGGACGCACCGATGGCGTCCTCGCAGAGGGTGTCATCACCGCCTCCAACCTGACCGGTCCGCTGGCCGGGCATCCGCTTTCCGATTTGATCGCGATCATCGACGCGGGCGGCGCCTATGTGAACGTGCACACCGACCAGCATCCCAGCGGCGAAATCCGCGGCCAGATCGACTGAATCGGCTCGGGGTGTCGAATGACCCATGCCCAGGCAATGGGCGGCCTCAGATTCCCCCGTGCGCGAATGCGCGTATCGCTGTCGGGAATGCTCACCATTCGCGGCGGCTCAACGCCTCCGGGCTTCGCCCTCCCGGATGGGGAACTTTCGTAACGAACGGGAGGGCGACGCTTTGCGGAGCCTGCTCTTGTCAGGGACCAGAAAAAGGGCAGGCTCGGCGGAAGCCTCGCCCTCCCCGAGCAGGACAAGGGGTTTTCCGTCCATCGCTCACTGCCACGTCACACCGTGTATGTCAATGAAATCCCCCGGCCGCCTCGCAGAGCGACCGGGGGGTGAGTGAAGCGACCATTCGCCCGACTGCGGCGAATGGGGGGAGGTGCGATCAGAAACCGACGGCGGTCTGGAGGAACACCGTGTCGTTGTTGGCGCCATCGGTGAGTTGGTACTCAACGCGCACCTGCGCGCCGGGGCCGACGCGGTAGCCCGCGCCGGCCGAGGTGGAAAGAAGCGTGTTGGTCATCGCCACGTTCTGCGGCCACACCACCGCGCCGTCGGCGTTGAACACATCCTGGCGCACCACGCCAAACCAGTGTTCGTCGACGCTGTACATCCCCTGCGCGTAGAACCCGAACACCGTTTCCTTCCCGCCGACCCGGTGGCGCTCATGGCTGATGAACTCTCCCTTCAGTTCAAACTCGTCGGTCCGGCCGGTGAGGTCGAACCCGAAGAGGCGCTCATCCTGCTCGTTGTTGTCGGTGTATCCGGCGGCGAAGGAGGTTCCGAACTCGATGTGCTCGTTGACCACCAGCCCGAAGCGCGCGCCGTAGGCCTCGGTGGGGAACACATCATCGGAGGCGGCATCGTTCCCGCCTGCGACCAAACCGGTCGGCGCGGCCCGCTCCGGCATCCGTAGAGTCTTCGACGTGCCGAAGCCGTTGACCGCAAACACCGACCAGTTCGCCCAAGTCTGCTCGCCGTGGAATTCGACGCCGAGATCGTTCCAGCCACGGTGGGTGTTGGCGATGACCGTGGGCATGGACACCAGCGGCCGGTCGACACTGCGATAGGACCGCCAGTCCAGCCCGAACGGGACATCAAACTGCCCCGCCATAAAACCCGCCGAGATGGTACCCAGCGGGTTGACCCGCGGCTTGCCATCCCATTGGTAAACGTTCCAATCGACGAAGGCCTCGTCGATGGCGACATTCTCGTCGAAACCGTAGGCGATCTCCATCCCCGCCGTCACCCGTCGCGACAGATCCGACGACAACTCAACCGCCAACTGGCCGATCTGGAAGTCATTCTTGCCCAGCTCGGCGTTGCGTCCGACCGCCTGTACATCGAAGTACCCCGAGACGCTGACGCCGTTGGACGACAGACCGCCCCCGGCGAATTGCGCCCACGCCGGGCCACACGGGGCCATGGCCAGCGCGAAGACCGCGATCCCAAACAGGATGTTTGCGATTCGATGGTTGCCTGCTTGCGGTAACATCTCCGAACTCCTCCCTCTGCGACCGAAATCCCTGCTTCCCTTCACTCGTCCTGCCTTGCTCCCACGAGGAGTCGGAGCGCCTCACCCGGTGATCCACTCCCCTGCCGTTAATGGGCCATTGCAAGTTGTCTGCCGTTGCGCAGGTCTGTTTGATCCGTGAACAACGCCTGCGCAAGGTGCTAACAGATAGGGAGATGCCAACTGTTCTTAAACGGTCAGATTAAGTGACGCGCCATTGAACTCCATAAAATCAAGGGGTTAGAGCAAGCAGGTATGGGGACATCCCAAGGGAGGCGAGGTGGTCGAACTGTGAACACCGTTTTCACCGAAGTCAGCGCAAATACTCAAAACTTATTCTCCTCATTTGGAACCAAGAGCAAAGTTCCGGGTAGGAAACAACTGCGCATGTCTGCCGCGCGAGGGCCCTGGGGGGCTCGATGCGGCGCAGAACCGGCCTTACGACATTACCGGGGCGGCAGGCCCGTCCCGACTCAAACGACAGGCAGGTCTTCAGAAGATTGTGCTGCGGAGGTGCAGCGCATATGTCCGGTCGCAGGTCCCTCTGCGGCAGGGCGCAGCGGCCGTGACCGTTCTACGATCGACGTTCCATCCGCTCCGATCTACGGTCCAAGTAAGTCCCTCCCTCTCCCAATCCCACGCAGTACCGCGGTTACGGCCGCGCTGCGTTTGGTCAATCCGGCGCGAATCCCTGACGGGTGTCTTCGTTTTCAAGGCGAGCGCGACCCGGCTCAAGAGCCGCTTCTACGGGTTTGGTGTGTCCAGGGCCCGCTCCCAGACCTGCTGCGCAATGCCGTGTTCCGTCGTCCAGGACCCGGCGCTCTTTGCCGGGTCCTAGGATCTTTGTTGAGCATGCAGCCGAGACCAGCGCACAGTGCCGGGAGGGCGAAGCTCCTGCGGAGCCGCCACTGAAGGTGGGCGCTTCAGTCGACGATTCGCGAATCCGTTCAGGGGGAAGGAATGGATATGGATGCAACAAGGCGATCATGCTGTGGCGGCTCGCCGGGAGGCTCGCCCCCCCGTACGTCATGTCAGTGGGGGTGCAGGACAAGGGCCTGAAAGCCCCTAGTCGCGCGACCGGTGCGTGCCAGAAACTCAGTGACGGTCACCGTCGCGCGGCATTAATTGGCGGGATTGATCCGGGATGGATCCGGATGGTGATTTCACGGGACTTAAGGGAGAACATGGCAGCCAATAAGATTATCCTTTCGGGCATGCAGCCGACCGGACGTCTGCATCTGGGCAATTACGAAGGCGCGCTCAAAAACTGGGTCCGCCTGCAACAGGACCATGAGATGTACTGCTGTATCGTCGACTGGCACGCGCTCACCTCCGACTACAACGACACCGCGCAACTGCCCGAGCGGATCCGGCAGATGGCGATCGACTACATCGCTGCCGGCCTGGACCCCGCCAGGACCGCGGTCTTTATCCAATCCCAGGTCAAAGAGCATGCCGAACTGCATCTGCTGTTTTCCATGATCACGCCGATCCCGTGGCTGGAGCGCGTCCCCTCTTACAAGGACAAGGCCAACGAGCTGGGGCTGGACTCCTACGGTTTCCTCGGCTATCCCCTGCTGCAGGCGGCCGACATTCTCGTTTACCGCGCCGGGGGCGTGCCGGTCGGGCAGGATCAATTGCCGCACATCGAGCTCACCCGCGAGGTGGCGCGTCGGTTCAATTCACTTTACGGGGAAGTCTTTCCCGAGCCGCAGTCTCTGCTGACCCCGTTTGCGGCGGTGCCGGGGCTGGATGGGCGCAAGATGTCGAAATCCTACAACAACGAGATTTCGCTCTCGCATTCTGAGGATGAGACCCGCGCCCGGCTCAAAAAGATGTTCACCGACCCCAACAAACTGCGCAAAGGCGATCCGGGACGTCCGGAGATCTGTCCGGTTTATTCATTACACAAAATTTACACACCCACTCACGAGTCCGAAATCGCGCCACCCTGCCGCAGCGGGGCATTGGGATGTGTCGACTGCAAGATGCGTCTGGCGGACAATCTGAACGCCACGTTGCGCCCGGTGCGCGAGCGACGCGCCGCCCTGGAAAAGGACCAGCCGACCCTCGACAAGGCGCTGAAAGTCGGCGCCGACAAGGCCCGTGCCCGCGCCGCCGACACGATGACGGAAGTGCGGCGGGCGATGCATTTGCCGGCGTAAGCGGCGCCACGATGGCGCCCTTGGGAGGCCCAATCTCCCGAATGGCGATTTTGTCATCAGACGGCCGAGCGCGGCTCAACAGCCGCTTCTACGGATGATTGGGATATGTGGGGCAAGTCTGAGACCTGCCCGCCTTGCACGGCGTATTTCTGCGGGTGGGTCAATCCAGAAACAGGTACTGCTTCCAGCGCTGGTCGCCCAGGCCGATAAAGCGCTGGATGAATGTGATGTGGGTGGGACGTCGCGGTTGTCGGCGCAGGGGCATGGCCGCCTCTTCGGGCGTACGGTCCCCCTTCTTGTTGTTGCAACGCACGCAGGCGCAGACGAGGTTTTCCCAGGTCTCTTCGCCGCCGCGGTTTTTCGGGATGACATGATCGACCGTCATTGCGGTGCGCGATTGGCCGCAGTACTGGCAGCGGTGGCCATCACGCTTGATGATGTTGCGCCGGGTCAGCAGCACGCGCTTCTGTGGACGGGAGATGTAGACGCCCAGACGCACCACCGACGGCAGCGGAAAACTGTCGCGGGCGCTGTGGACCATGCCCCCTTCGAGGTATTCGATGATTTCGGCTTTGCCGAGAAAGACGAGGACCACCGCGCGGCGGGCGGGGCAGACGGTCAACGGCTCATAGTTCTGGTTGAGCACCAGAACCGGTCGCGAAAGCCCATTGCCGTTGTGAAAGCCACGTTGCCCCATGGAGCGCGTTCTCCGTGTACAACCTCGTGTCAAGATAATGCGCCGCCGGGGCGCGTCAAGGCGGGAACGCCGCGCGCGGCTCAGTCCATGCGGCGCAGAATCGCCGTCAGACGGTCCCGTGTGACCGGCGGCTCCAGCAGGGTGCCATCGGGGAATTCCAGGACCGGGATGCGCTCGCCATAGAGGGCAAACAGGCGCGGATCCCGGCGGATGTCGACCGGCTGGATCGCGATCGGGAAACGACGCCCCGCAACTTCCAACAGCGATTCGGCGTCCTCACAAAGCGGGCAGCCGGGCTTGGTGTAAAACCGGACCAGAATTTGTCTGTTCATGCGGGAACAACCCGGCGG
>DATMBC010000070.1 GCA_035559435.1 bacterium | reverse complement strand
TCCGGCATGCGACAGCGTGCCGTCCGACATTCAGGATGTCGTGAAAGTTATCAATACGGCCTTTCGGGGGGATGCTCCCGTGGCGGACATTTACTGTCCATTTGAACGAACTGATGTGACATGCGATCTCCGGACGGACGTGCTAGACGTTGTCGGCATGGTGAACGTCGCATTCAGAGGCGGGGATCCAGAAGCAGAATTTTGTCTTGGATGCCAGCAATAGCGAAAGCAGAGGCACGTCAATGCGATCAACTGATAGTTGGAGGAGATTCACACAAGTTGTGTATACAGGGACTGTCATGTGCCTCTGCATGTGCATCGGCGAGATCAAGATCGCTGACGCCAACGAGCCGGAGGGACCCGAACAATGCGGAGTCGGGAAGAGTCGGATAGTCAGATCCATATATTCGAATGTCTTGTTACTCCCGGATTTTCCGGGAGATCAAAGCGAGCTGTCGGTGGCAATCGATCCCTCGGATGTTGGACGTGTCTTGGTCGGATCAAACCGGAACAATGGAGAATCCCCTCATGAAGGTCGGAGGCAGTCAGTGTTCTTCACGCGTGATTCGGGGTATAGTTGGGATGGTCACACAGTATTGCCGACAGTGTCCTGCACTTCGACGGATCCCTCTGTCGCGTGGGATGCGGCGGGGATTGCGTACTTCTGCTATCAGGGATGTGACCCTCCAGTCTATGGTTCGGGCACGCATCTGTTCTTGGCTACCTCTGAGGACGGCGGAGAGACGTGGTCACGTTCTCTCGTCCGGGGGAAGTATGACCCGGCTGGTCAAGCCAATATCGACAAGCCGCACATGGCGATTGATACGAACTCATCAAGCGCATACGAAGGCTACATTTACATTGCTTGGTTCGGTAGTCCCGGAGCATCTGGAAATGAGATTATGTTCAAGAGGTCACGTACTGGAGGTGCCGATTTCGACGAAGAACATGATATCAGCGAAGGAATTGCTGAATACTACAACATCGGCGTGAATCTAGCTGTAGCTCCGAATGGTCTTATCTACGCGAGCTGGGCGATTCACGACCTTCCTGTTTATGAATACGATGAGGATGCGATTGGGTTTAATCGGTCACGAGACGGCGGGAACAGTTTCGATGGGGCATCGAGGATTATCGAGATTCCTGAAGGAATGAACTGGGGTTCAAACTATCCGACGACGATTGAGCCCAAGAAGATGCGGGTAAACAGCTGCCCGTCAATGGCGGTGGATGGCCGAGGAGGAGGATCTGGAACCATCTACATGGTTTGGCCGGATATGCGAAACGGAAACGCAGACGTCTTCTTGTCGCGTTCCAATGACTAAGGGGACACGTGGACTGCCCCAGCGCGAGTTACAAATGACATCGTCAGTAATGGCAAGGATCAGTGGTCACCATGGGTCTGCGTGACGGATAGCGGCATCATCTACATTGTCTACTTTGACTCCAGAAACTCTGACAGCGACAGCCTCGCGGAAGTGTGGGTATCGCGATCTGCAGATAGCGGAAAGACATTTGTCGATTTCAGAGTGGGCGAAACCAGTTTCCACCCCTGTCTGATCGATCAAGCGGGCAATTACTGGAGTGACTACATTGGCATCGCGGCTTCGGCGGACTACGTTTACCCTGTGTGGATGGACAATCGTGAGGAGCCGGAGGGCTGGTCCCGGGGGCACTACCAGGCGTACACTGCCCCGATTCCTCTGAAAGAGACATTTGGAACCCTCTCGGGAGACAGCCAATGGAAGGTGAGCGTGTTGGCCAGCGGGGACATAACCATTCCTGCTCAGTCGAAGTTAACGATTTACCCTAATACAAGAGTCATTGCAAAAGGAATGCAGGATCGCCTGGCTGCGGGAGTTGATCAGGGTCGAGTGGAGATCGTCGTATATGGGGAATTGGAGATCTTGGGAGGCGAGGATTCCCGGCCGGTGTTTCTGAGTGACTCCGCGCAATCTGGGAGCTGGTACGGGATTAGAGTGATGAACGGGGGCAGGGTCCTTTCCTCGGCAGGTGCGGTCATTTCGGACGCTTGGATTGGTCTCACGATCGACACTCTGCTTACGTCCGACACTCTGCAAGGGTTTGCGATCTCGAATTGTGACATCGCTGGAATCATCACGCGGAGTGATAGCGTACGATTCCTCAACGACACGATTTCAGATGTCCCAGGCGGCTACGGTCTTATGCTCGATCACTCGGACCCCTGCGTTGAAGGAGCACAAATCTCAGATTGTCAGTACGGCATTTACGCGGTTGCTTCGAACGCGAGTATTCGGGGCAGTCGAATTGTTGGGCCGGGTATGTATGGAATCTATAGCGTACAAGACGTCGAGTTCCCGGGCGATTACGATACACTGCGCGTAACAAATGTCACTGACTCAGGCTATTTCACTTCCGCGAGTATGTACGCAGCCTACAAGGCGCATTGCGTAGTCGACAGTTGCCGCTTTATCACCGACACTCTGTTGGGCGTTAGAACTCCGTACGGAATTAAGGTCGGCCAAAGCGTGAACCTCAAACTGAGGCGATCTCTGCTCAGGGACTTTGGAACTGCGTGCTTCTACTCGTATAAGAGTAAAGCCAATCTAGGCAAGAGGAAAGAGAACAACGGAGGATCGGCAGATCCTGGTGGCAGCTCGATTCACACGGTGCCGTACTGGATCTACGACGAGGAAATCGGATGGTTCTCTGTCGAGCCAAAGCGGGCATCGCACACAGGAAACACCTCAACGGACACGATCCGTGCGGAGCATAATTGGTGGGGATCCACGAATCCGCCCGCCAATTGGTTTACGGTTCTTGTGGACCGCACCCCCTTTGACACGATCAATCCCGGACTCGGGAAACTCGGCACCGGTGCAACTGCTGAAGAGAGCCGCGCACTGCCACGCGACTTTGCTTTGGGACAAAACTACCCCAACCCATTCAATGGAGCGACGGTCATCGAATACGAGATCCACGAACCAGGGAAGGTTCGTTTGTCCGTATATAATGTACTTGGCCAGCTCGTGCGAATTCTCGTCGATGGAGCCGTCGAAATGGGCCGCCACCAGATAGAATGGAACGGCCGAAACTTCGACAACAACGAAGTCGCCTCCGGCGTCTATTTCTACCGACTCCAATCCGAGAAAGCCGTTGAGAGCAGGAAAATGGTCTTACTGCGATAGGAGAAGGCAATGCGTAAGAGTTCAGTTACGCTGGTACTGATCCCCGCCGCTTTGACTCTCGGAGTGCTGGCTGTTGGCAACCAAATCACACGAGCAGCAGAGATCTCGCTTCCTGTAACGGCAGGGGCGGTCATTTCTGATAGCACAGAGCACAGGATTCTCGTGAAGTTTGCTATTCCTGATTCACTGGCGGCGTACCGCGTTCTCCTTGCAGTATGCGAAGTAGAACTCTCATCTCTCGCTTGCGGCGGACGTTTACCATCATTCCAAGCAGCGCCTGTCACCAACGCTTGGAGTCCAAGCTCTGTCCGCTGGGAAGGAGACTGGAGTGCAGACGGGGGGGACTACGAACTTGCAGGATCTGCGGACGTCACCGTCGAGCACGATGGCAGCCCACGCGCATCATTCGCAATCACTGAATGGCTGCAGTCCACCTCCAAGGGCCGGAAAACAAACCACGGATTTATCTTGTACCCTACGGATGGTCGTGACTACGGATGCGAGGCCGTGGCTCTGACCGAAGGGTTCTCAGGGCGGGTTAGGGTTGTGTTCACTCGATAACGTTGACTCTGGGACAGTCGTGTATTCTTCTCGGACACTCCTACAAACGCGCAGGCGAAATCTTGGGTCACCAAATCCAAGGTGAAATGGCGTTTTCAGAGGGATTCACGCCGAATGAGCGCGACCTGAACGACGGCAAGTATCGCTGACGGAGGCGCACTCTTTCAGGATGGGCCGCATGTCCGCACACGCTCGCGCGTTACGCGGGCACATTTACGCTCTGCGTGTGCCCTTCGACCCTCTGCAATTGTCCGGAGTTTGATTTGGCGGTTAATGCTCCCCGGGCCGGACTCGAACCAGCGACATGGCGGTTAACAGCCGCCCGCTCTACCGACTGAGCTACCGGGGAGTGAAACGCTCAGGCCGCCCTACATAATGCTTTTTCGCCCCTGAATCAAGCCCGAAACCGGATGGTACCTCCGGGCGGGACGGCGCTTTCGCCGTTGCCTTTCCGCGGGATTCGGTGTACAAATTCCCTGCATGACAGCAACGGGAGGGGACATGAATTCGCGCAACTCCGGCGGCGGACTGCCGGTCTTGGCCATCGGGATCATCATCGCCGCGATCATCTTCGGTTGGTTTTTCAAAAGCGCCCGCGAGGCCCAGGACAGCGTGCGCGTGGTCGGGTCGGCGTCCAAACGGGTGGTCTCCGACATCGTCAAATGGCGCCTGTCGATCGCCCGGACCGCCACCGAGCAGGAAATTAGCGAGGGGTACCGTCGTATCCACGACGATGTCCAAAGCACGATCGCCCGGCTGAAGGCCGCTGGCATCACCGACGACGAAATCACCGTGCAGGCGATCAGCACCTACCCGATTTACAACCCCAACGGGCTCAGCACCGGACACAACATCAATCAGTCAATCCTGGTCATCTCGCCTAAGGTTGTCGACATCGAGAAACTGGCGGTCGATCCCAAAACAGTGGTCGGGGAAGGGGTGGTCCTGCAGAATTCCAACCTCGAGTACTTCCACTCCGACCTGGCGGCGATCAAGCGCGAGCTGCTCAAGGATGCGATGGTCGATGCCCGCGCCCGTGCCGATGTGCTCGCCGAAGCCGGAGGCGTCCGGATCACCAAATTGCTCAACTCGTCGGTCGGGGTCTTCCAGATCACCGAGCCGTTTTCGACCGAGGTGTCCGACTACGGCATGTACACCACCGGCACCAAGCAGAAGGACATCACCGTCACGGTGCGCGCGGCCTTCATGGTGGAATAATCACCCATGACCCGCAAGACGACCGGCGTTCGCACGCGCAACCTCTACAATCCCGGCGCGGACAAACCGTTCAAGCTGTCGCGGTCCAAGCTGGAACGGTTCATGGAATGTCCGCGCTGTTTCTACCTCGACCGCCGACTGGGCGTGGACCGTCCCGACCTGCCCTCGTTTTCGCTCAACCTCGCCGTCGACGAGCTGCTCAAGCGCGAATTCGACTACTACCGCGAGCGCGGCGAACCACATCCGCTCATGCGCGCGGCCGGTATCGACGCGATCCCCTTCCGCCATGAGTCGCTGGGCGTCTGGCGCGAGAACTTCAAGGGTGTGGAATACCACCATGCGCCAACCAACCTCGTCATCTCCGGCGCGGTCGATGACCTCTGGGTCGATCCAAGCGGGGCGCTCATCATCGTCGACTACAAGGCGACCAGCGTCAAGGACCCGATCCGCGCCGACTACAACTCGCGTCAGAGCTACAGACGGCAGCTGGAAATCTACCAGTGGCTTTTCCGTCAAAACGGCTTCGAGGTCTCCGACACCGCCTATTGGGTCTACGCCAACGGCCAGAAGGGACGCGAGGCATTCAACGCCCGCCTGGATTTTGAACTGACCTTTGTGCCCCACCAGGGCCAGACCGACTGGGTCGAGGATTGTATCCGCGCCGCCTGCGACTGCCTGCGCGCCGACACTATTCCGGACGCGGCCGGGGAGTGCGAATTCTGCCTCTACCGCGCGGCGGCGCGTGTGCGCGAAAGCAATTAACGCAGCAGATTGATGATGAAGCGGATCAACGGGTAGACAAAGATCAGAAGCAGCACGATCGCCACCCAGCCGCGCCAGTTTCGTCCCCGCGCAATCGTCGGAAACTCATACCCGCAGATCACGCAACGCTCCTCGTCGTCGGGGACCATCGAGGCGCAGGAGGGACATTCGCGCTGGCCGGACATGGCGGGCTCAGAGGTGATCGAGGGTGCCGTCGGCGACATCGGCGGCGTCGTCCTTCTGCGCTTCCGGCACCCACACCACGATCTTCGGGGTGGCGCCGGTGCCCATGCCGGTGGCGGAGCCGAACATCTCGTCGGATTTGATGATCGCGGGGATGCCCTCGTGGGCGAGCGCCTCGACGATCATCTCGGCGTGCACGCGCGTGGGGTAAGTGCGAAACGGCACGAACTTCCCGTCGCCAGCTTCGTCCTCGTCCAGATCGGGATCATAGAGGTCATCCACCAACGGCACGCCGCAATCGATGCATTCGACGCGGCCGTCGGGGTACTCGGCCTGGCAATTCGGACACACTGGCATGGCGCCTCCCGGATCTGGGTTCCTGCCCCCCTCGGGCGAGACCGGCATTTCCTATGGCGAAGTAACTTTTCCGGGGGCGCCGAAGTCAAGCGGATGCGCGTGGCCCGTCCGCGACCGATCCGGCCCGCCTACTTTTCCCCCAGCGCTCGGTGGACATGCCCGCGCGCCGTTTTTAACCGACGGTCGGCCTCACGGGTGGTGATCCCCAGCTTGGCCATCACGATCGCGCGCTTGACCGATCCATCGGCGGCGCGCAACATCTCCTCGGCGTCGTCGTAGGAGAGCCCCGCGACGATGGTCAGAATCCGTTTGGAGCGCTCGAGCAGTTTCGCCGAAGTGGCGCGCAGATCGACCATCCAGTTCTGGTAGGTCTTGCCCATTTGCACCATGGCGGCGGTGGTGATCATGTTGAGCACGAGTTTCTGCGCGGTGCCGGCTTTCATCCGGGTCGAGCCCGCGACCACTTCGGGACCGACCACCACCGGGATGATCACATCGGCGCCTTCGATGCGCGTTTCGATCGGACGCGGATTGGCGACCAGGAAGATTGTTCTGGCGCCGCGGCGGCGCGCTTCGGCCAATGCGCCCAGCGTGTAAGGGGTGCGCCGCGAGGCGGCGATCGCGATCAGGCAGTCTTTCTTGCCGACACGCGCCTTGCGAATAGCCGCGGCGCCGTCTTCGGCGCGATCCTCGACTCCCTCTTTCGAGCGGATCAAGGTCGGATAGCCGCCGGCGATCAATCCGACCGCCAGACGATGGTCCAGCCCGAAGGTCGGCGGCAATTCAGAGGCATCAAGCACACCCAAACGCCCCGATGTCCCGGCGCCGGCGTAGAAGAGCCGTCCGCCCCCGGACCAGGTGGCGATCACCAGGCGTGTGGCACGTTCGATATGCGGCAGACAACGACGCACCGCGGCCGGCACCGTGACATCGGCATCGTTGATTCGCCGCAGCACCCGGCGCAAGGGCTCGCGGTCCAGACGGCGGTATCGCCGATCCTGCGCTTCGGTGGTCAGTCCGCCCAGTTGATCGAACAGGCGACGGTCCCTGGTTTTCCTCATCGGTCCTCAAGCAACAGTTCGAGTTCATCGAGCACACGCCGGTTGATCAGGTTGGCGTTGCCGCCGGCGCGGTTGTTGGCGACATGGATCACCGGCAACCCGATGGAAAGCCCCTCACGGATCAGGAAGGCGGCATCGCGATACATCGAGGGAATCTCGTCGCGCAATTCCGCGAAGGGGTGATAACGCGCGTACGATTCCTCATAGGCCACCCTCAGGGGCGTAAGCAGTCGGATGATCACCGACGAGCCGGTGAACCCGCCGGCCTGCTCCCACTGGCGCTTCAAATCGGGCAGCCAGGTCCAGTGCGAAAAGACATTGCCGATGCCGTATTCGTGCAGGAAGACGAAGTAGTCTTCCGTCTTCAGGCGGTCGGTGCGCTCCTCGATGTGGTAACGGGGATCGCGCGGGATGGCCTCGAAAAACTCCCGCAGGGACTCGATGTTCTTCTCCGGCGGCGGGCAGGAATCCTTGCGCTGGTAGGCCTTCTCAAATGAGAACGCGGCGATCCGGTTGCCGAGGATTTCTGTGGCTGGGCGATAGAACCGTTTCGTAAACGCGTCGGGATCGAGATAGGTGTCGTTGGCCATGGCGGTGCGTTTGCCGCCGGCGAAGTTCCATCGCGTGGTGGCGCAAATTCCCTCGGGGACTTTCAAGACAACCATGCCGTCGTCAGGGATGTATTTCGCATACTCCGCCAGCGGCGCCCAATTGCGGCTGGGGTTCCCCTCACGGTCCAGCAGGAAGTCGTAGAAGGTAAAGTCAATTTCCAGCGCGCCGTAATGCGCGAAATACTCGCTCACCGACCGGACTGGCAGCTTCTCTTCGACGAATGCCTCGCCTTTGATCTGTTTGCGCGACTTGGTGATCTTGTACCCCTGATCGGCCGAGTAGATCTGCCCCACCCAGGAGGCATAGCGGTCGCTGGCGGTGGCAAAGTGCACCCCTTTGGGGACATGGCGAAAGTCGAATGAGATCGTCCCGGCCATGGCATCAGAGCCCGAGCGCACCGGCAATCTGCGCCATCGCGTCGCGCACGAAGGCGATGTGCTCATCCAGCGGCACACCCAGCTCCTCGGCGCCGCGGATGATGTCCTCGCGCGAGACCTGCGCGGCAAACGATTTCTGCTTCAGCTTCTTGCGCACCGACTCAACCTCGACCGTGGCAATCTTACGATCGGGACGCACATAGGCGCAGGCGGTGAGGAAGCCACAGAGTTCATCGACGGCAAAAAGCGTCTTGTCGCGCCGGCTGGTGCGCGGCACGCCGGTGTAATCGGCGTGGGAGAGGATGGTGGTGATCCAATCCTCGGCCACACCCCGCGCCCGCAGAATCTCGGCGCCGCGGAAGGGGTGATCGTCGCGGGTTGGGTATTTCTCGTAATCGAAATCGTGCAACAATCCGATGATTCCCCAGGTCTCCTCGTCTTCGCCGAACTTGCGGGCGTAGGCGCGCATCGCCGCCTCGACCGCCAGCATGTGCTTGATGAGGGAGGGGTTCTGCGTGTGCTCGCCCAACAGGGCCCAGGCCTCGTCACGTGTCATGCCAAGTAAACAAATTCAATCGCGATCAATCTTCCAGCGCTTTGGGATGCCTGTTTAACTTTGCCTCGGGCATGTCGTTCCTTCGTCTTGGCCGCGGGGTGGAGTCCGCCACGGTGGAGTCGCTCGTCGGGCTCGCCCGCCTCATTCTGATTCCAGTAAAATTCGGCACCGAGTGGCGCTTGACTTCGGCGCACTGGCGTGGTTTCTTGATCGTTGGCCGCGGGGTGGAGCAGTCTGGTAGCTCGTCGGGCTCATAACCCGAAGGTCGCAGGTTCAAATCCTGCCCCCGCTACCAATTCCAGGACATCGCCTGCATGTTCACGGTTTACGTCATCCGTGACGCCTCGGGGCGTCGCTACGTTGGCCAGACGGAAGACTTGGCGCACCGACTCGAGCAGCACAACTCCGGCGAGAGCTTCTGGACGAAGCGTGGGTTCAACTGGCGCGTCGTTTACACGGAGGAATACCCAACTCGAGAACAGGCGATGACCCGCGAACAATGGCTGAAAACAGGAGTCGGTCGGCAGTTTCTTGATCGCACCCTGGGTTTGTTGGGCTCATAATCCGCCGCGGCGGATCGCAGATTCAAATCCTGCCCCCGCTACCAATTCCAGGACATCGACCTGCATGTTCACGGTTTACGTCATCCGTGACGCCTCGGGGCGTCGCTACGTTGGCTATACGGACCAGTTGGAGCACCCACTGGAGAGTGCGTGGCCGCCGCGCGCGTCGCTCGAGATCGCTGAAGGTCGCTGACCGCGGTGACGCCGTTTGTCCCGAACGGAGCCGAAGGAAGCGTCACAAACTCTGCTCCGATTTGCATCTTCGTCAACGATTGCTGCTGACCGAGTGTCGCGAGCATCCGCGATACCCCGGCTAATCGTTGCGCCATACCACACCCGACCGCTACGCGCACGCTTGCGCGCTGCAGCGCTTCCGTCGAGCCGCTACCTGGTTGGCCGGCCGATCGGCGTGGCTTCCTCGACCTCGACGAGCGCGCCGCTGCGGACATCGTAGATGTAGCCGTGGATCGCGATCGTCGGCGGCACCAACGGGTGGCGCCGAATACGCGCGACATCCTCCACCACACTCTCGCGCTGGTTGCGGATCGTCAGCCACTTGATGAATCGTCCATCAGGCGCTCCCGGCCCCTTGCCGGTGTCGACCCAGCCGCCGCCATTGATCGTCGCCGTCTCCAGGCTCCGGGCCAGCAGGTCGGCGATGACATCGTCGGTGAAGGTCTCCATCCCGCAGTCGGAGTGATGGATCACAAACCACTCCCGTGTGCCCAGCAGTTTGTAGGAGATGACCAGCGAACGGATGGCGTCGTCGCTGGCACGTCCGCCGGCGTTGCGGATGACATGGGCATCCCCCTCCGCCAGCCCGGCGAACTTGGCCGGATCGAGACGCGCGTCCATGCAGGTCAGAACCGCAAACCGCCGCGCCGGCGGCATGGGCAGATCGCGCTTGCTGCCGAATGTCTCTTGGTAGGCCCGGTTGGCCGCCACCACTTCCTGTACGATGGTGCTCATGACTCCTCCGTGGGGAGTATGGGTGAAACGTAAAACGGGCCCTTCCATGCGGAAGGGCCCGTCGGGAATTGACGTTGCCGGGGTGCGTCAGGTCAGCCGGGACACACCATCACTCCTCCGCACGGAACAACCGCGCACCGGACAACAACAACAACCGGCGGATCCGAAGACGGAGACTCGACGATGGTAGACGGCGGGTGACATGCGACGACCGTGCGCTTGCGCGCACTGGGCAAAAGATAGCAAAACGGTCCGGTTTGTCAAGTGGGATTGGGGCAGCGCCAGCGGCGCGAGGGGAACGCGGCGCTATCGCCAATGCGGCCAATCCCGATGGCCCGCAACTTCGCAGCGTTCTGGCCCCATTGTCCATCGGCCATCCGATCATGGTGCGCGATGCGTTGTGTTTCACTTGCCTGCATCGCGCAGTTGATCCATGAGTATCGCCACATCGGCACGGTCGCCGTTGTTGCGCATTCGGTGAGCGAACCGGAGGTACCCTTGCCGGTCGACAACAAAGTCGCCGCCGAGTTGAAACATATCCGGCGCCAAACCGAGGAATCGCTCGCCGCGCAAAAGCAGCTTGAGGTAGCGCCAATTCAGCGAAGGCGACAACATCGCTCCCCCCAGACCGGTCCGCCCCAGCCCCCAGGCCGCATACGCCTTCTTCTCCGCGTCCAAAAGCAGGGGATAGGGGAGGGTCAGGTGGTGCAACATCTTGGCCTGAAGCAGACTGGGCCGGTCGTAGGCCACCAGCACCACCGCCGCCCCGAGACTGTCGATTTCCGCTTTGCGTTCAATCACCTGGACCAGGTGAGTCCGGCAGAATGGTCACGCCGCATGGCTCAGGAACGAGACCAGGACGGGCCTGCCACGCATGTCCGAAAGCGAGACATGCTGGCCATCATCCGTGGCCAATTCCAGTTTCGGCGCCGGTTGTCCCACTCCGCTCATATCGCGCTCCGTCATCCATTGCCGCGGTGGGATAAAGCAGAGTAACGGACTCCGGTTTGTCAAGTGGGATTGCGGCTGCGCCGCGTCCCCCGTCACTGCGGACCCGCCGGGTGCCCCACAGCTTTGTCCGCCTCTGGCGGACTTGCTGTGGGTAAGTCTCATTCGCGCAATCAGAGTGGAATTGGGTCCACTGTCAACGGGACGTCTGTCGCCCCCCGATACGCATTATAACTCGACCATCTCCACTGTCCCGGATCAGCGACCAGCTCACGACGGACCGGGTTGTTGTGACAGTAGTTGATCTTTTCACGCGTCGTCTCGGGAGTACGGCAGTTGTGGTCGTGGCATCGCCTCTGCCAGAACACACGAGTCCCTCCGCGCGGTCCAATCCCGGTTCCCGCAAAGAACCGCCGCGCCGATCGCGCCTTGATCCCGCCGATTACCAGTCCCAGCTGCATGCCTTCCAGAGGCCAGAGAACGAGATGCACGTGCTCAGGCATAAAGACATAAGCCAGGAGCCGGTACCTGAAAATCATCCCTGCACGGTCGATCTCGTCGGCGAGGATGGGCATTGCTCGATCTTTGAGAAGATAGGGACGCCTCATGAAACAACTGAAGGTGACGAAGCGGGCTGTGCCCAAGTCGTCATAATGGCGCAAACGGGTCACAATTTAATGTAGTCAGTGTGAGTCACCCACAGCAAGTCCGCCAGAGGCGGACAAAGCTGTGGGGCACCCGGGCAACAAATCGTAGGGGTGCTCTCATGGACAACAAACGAGTTTACGGTGAGGAGTCCCCGGCCGTGCAGGCCCACTTAGGGATTACCCAGTCTGTCATCCAGCGAATGGCATCCAACAGTGCATCCTGCAAAGCATAGTGCATTACGGTTGTTGCGGGAATCCTTGTCATCGTCGCAGACAAAGGTAATCCGAACTACGCACTCATTGCCGGGGTTCCGACATTCCTCTTCCTGGCGCTGGACACGTACTACCTTGCGCTCGAACGGTGTTTCCGGGCGTCATACAACGCGTTCATCGAAAAACTGCACGAAGGGCAAGTGGCCGAGTCGGATCTCTACGCCGTGACACCGAAGGGGTCACTCGCGAAGACTTTTGGTGAATCGCTCCTTTCCTTCTCCATCTGGCCCTTCTATCTGACATTGGGCGTCATGATTTGGCTCGCCATGCGAATCGTCATCCCCTGAAGTTTGTCGCCTTGCTCTTCAAACTGCGACATCATCTCCTCGGCGGTTCCGCAAGTAGTTGTCGTTCAATGCACCTCTATTTGTGGCTTGCGTCATTCTGTCGTAATTGATACAATTTACGACATGACGTACCAGTACAAACGCGAGCCGCTGACCCAAGATGAGGCCAACCGTCTGGCCAATGCGTGCTCGACCCACGAGGAGCGCATGGTGGTCTGGACGCCGGGTGCCCCACAGCTTTGTCCGCCTCTGGCGGACTTGCTGTGGGTAACTCTCATCCGCGCAATCAAAGCGGCATCGGGGCCACTGTCAACGGGACGTCTGTCGCCCCCCGATACGCATTATAACTGGACCATCTCCACTGTCCCGGATCAGCGACCAGCTCACGACGGACCGGGTTGTTGTGACAGTAGTTGATCTTTTCACGCGTCGTCTCGGGAATACGGCAGTTGTGGTCGTGGCATCGCCTCTGTCAGAACACACGAGTCCCTCCGCGTGGTCCAATCCCGGTTCCCGCAAAGAACCGCCGCGCCGATCGCGCCTTGATCCCGCCGATTACCAGTCCCAGTTTCATGCCTTCCGGAGGCCAGAGAACGAGATGCACGTGCTCCGGCATAAAGACAAAAGCCAGGAGCCGGAAACGGAGTGTCATCCGCGCACGGTCGATCTCCGCGGCGAGGATGGGCATTGCTCGCTCTTTGAGAAGATAGGGACGCCTCATGAAACAACTGAAGGTGACGAAGCGGGCTGTGCCCAAGTCGTCATAGTGGCGCAAACGGGTCACGATTTAAAGTAGTCAGTGTGAGTCACCCACAGCAAGTCCGCCAGAGGCGGACAAAGCTGTGGGGCACCCGGGCGGATGCTGAACATCTCACGTGGCAGACCGATTCCGTTTTGCCGCTCTCTTCACTGAGGTTGACATCGAGGCGAAGGAACCCATATTGACTAAAGTCCGGTTGTGAACGCTCACTTTCGAGCCGCAGCGGCCGATGGCATGCAACTAATGCTCTTCAATGATAGTGAGAGCAATTTGTTAGGAGGCGATCATGAACGCAGCAGAGCTATTCAGCAGTTTCGGCGCCACATCTTTCAAACTCCCCGGGCAGCTCGACGCAAGTACCCCGAGCGATTTTGCGAGAGGGTTTCATGACCTTTTTTCATGTACTGAGGCAAAAGATGCGATCAGCGTCGTCTACGTCTGGGTAACAAGGAATCCTATTCCTCGCCTAAGGGATAGCAGCGACGTCGTCTACATTGGCAACACGACCCAGAGTCTACAACAACGCCACGCGCGATTTGCTGAAGTGGAGAGTGGCGCTGGAAACTGGGAGAGGTATGAGCACATCATGAAGACATTTGGTCCGATCACCGTGAACTTCATAAGGAGTGACGATCCAAGAGAGGCGGAGAAGCGCCTGCTTGATTTGTACTTTGATGCCCACCTTGAAATGCCGCCACTGAACAGGGCGCATTAGTAACCATCTCGTGAGGTGGCCGTGGTAGTTTGTGGTGACTCATCCGTCACCCTCGCCATGTACACTGAGTGAAACATATCGCAGACACCCTTTGTGGGTGGCCGCCCCTCCCCGTCGCTCGGGCTCATTCACGGTCTCTGACCGCGATGACGCGCTCCCTCACAACCCCCGTTCCGATTCTCGACTCCCCACCGGCCGAGCTCTGGCGCTTCAGCCAGATTCTCCCCCCAATCCCAATGGCATCCCGCCGCCAATAATCCCATATTTGGCAGGAACTTGGCGGGAGGGGCTCAGGTTAAACCGGGATAGTCTTATGAAGCTTCGCGTTGCATCTTACTCAGGTCTCATTCTTGCCTCGCTGCTGGCCTTTGCTGGCGGCGGTTGCGGCGAAGGCGCTTCGAAGCAGACCGGCGCGGGGGGCGGCGCCGGAACGGCGGTCCCCGTTGAAGTTATGGTGCTCCAGCCCGAGCCGTTGGCCCACACCATCAACACCACCGGCACGCTTTTGGCCAATGAGGAAGTCGAACTCCGACCCGAAATCGCCGGACGCATCATCGGCGTACATTTCCAGGAAGGGGGCCGTGTCGCCAAAGGCGCCCTGCTGCTGAAAATCAACGACAGCGACTACAAGGCCCAGTTGCAGCGCAAGGAATCCGAGGAAAAACTGGCCGCCAGCGACGAGGCCCGTAAACGCGCCCTCTTCGAATCCAAGGCGATCAGCCAGGAAGACTACGACAAGAGTCTCAACGCACTGCGCATCGTCCAGGCCGACAAGGCGGTGATCGAGTCGCAGATCGCCAAGACCGAGATCCGCGCGCCCTTCGACGGCGTCATCGGTCTGCGCCATGTCAGCGAGGGCGGCTATGTCTCGCCCAACATGCTGGCGGCGACGATGCAGGACATCGACCCGATGAAGGTCGAATTCTCCGTGCCGGAAAAGTACGTGCACAAACTGCGCGACGGCCTCGAAATCAGCGTGCGCGTGGGGGAGTCGGACACCGAACATCGCGGCGTGATCTACGCGGTCGAATCGAAGATCGATCCGGGCACGCGCACGATCAAGGCCCGCGCCCGTATCCCCAATCCTGACGGCCAACTGATCCCCGGCTCGTTTGCCCGCATCGATATCACCTTGGAGCAGATTCCCGACGCCATCGTCATCCCGACCGGCGCGGTCATTCCCGAGCTGGCCGGGGCCAAGGTGTATGTCTGCGAGAACGGCGCCGCGCGGTCGGTCCCGGTCCAGACCGGCATCCGCACCGATCGCAGCATCCAGATCACCCAGGGGCTCTCCCCCAACGACACCTTGATCGTCACCGGTCTTCTGCAACTGTCCGAAGGACGCAAAGTCGCCATCCGCCAACGCCAGGCCAGCTAGCCGCCGATGAACCTGTCTGCCATCAGCATCCGCCGTCCGGTGTTGGCGATCGTCATGTCGATCGTGATCGTGCTCTTCGGCGGGATCGGCTACTTCTTCCTCGGCGTGCGCGAGTACCCCAGCGTCGATCCGCCGGTGGTCACGGTCACGACCAATTACACCGGGGCGAACGCCGACGTCATCGAGTCGCAGATCACCGAGCCGTTGGAGGAATCGATCAACGGCATCGCCGGGATCCGTTCGCTCACCTCGACGTCCAGCGACGGCCGCAGCAACATCACCGTCGAATTCGAGCTGGGTGTCGACATGGAAGCGGCGGCCAACGATGTCCGTGACCGCGTCTCGCGCGCCATCCGCAATCTGCCGCCGGATGTCGATGCGCCGGTCATCGCGAAGGCCGACGCCGACGCCTCCAACATCGTCTCGATGACCATCCAGAGCGACCGGCGCTCGCTACTGGAGCTGTCCGCCTTCGCCAACGACATCTTCAAGGAGCGGCTGCAGACCATTCCGGGTGTGAGCGAAATCCGCATCTGGGGCGAGAAGAAGTACGCGATGAAGCTGCTCATCGACCCGGCGCGTCTGGCGGCGCACAACCTGACCCCCCTGGATGTCCGCACCGCGCTCAATCGCGAAAATGTCGAGCTGCCGTCGGGGCGGATCGAAGGATACGGCACCGAGCTTTCCATCCGCACCTTCGGGCGGCTGAGCACGCCGGAAGAGTTCAACGATCTGATCATCAAGGAGACCGCCGGCTCGGTGGTGCGCTTGCGCGATGTCGGCGAGGCGGTGCTGGCGCCGGAGAACGAGCGCACGCTCCTGCGCGGCAACGGCGGCGTCCCGATGGTGGCGGTGGCCATCACCCCCCAGCCCGGCTCGAACCATGTCGCCATCGCCGATGAGTTCTACCGTCGCGTCGAGCAGATCAAAAAGGACATGCCCGAGGACCTGCGCTACCAGATCGCGCTGGACACCACGGTCAACATCCGCAAGGCGATCACCGAGGTGCTGGAGACCATCCTGCTGGCGTTCCTGCTGGTGGTGCTGGTCATCTTCGCCTTCCTGCGCCACTGGCGCACCACCGTGATCCCGATGCTGGCGATCCCGATCTCGCTGATTGGCACCTTCTTCATCATGTACGTCGCCGGCTTCTCACTCAACATCCTGACGCTTCTGGGGATCGTGCTGTCCACCGGGATCGTGGTCGACGACGCCATCGTGGTGCTGGAAAACATCTACAGCAAAATTGAGCGGGGTGTGCCGCCGATGCAGGCGGGATTCGAAGGATCCAAGGAAATCTACTTCGCCATCATTTCGACGACGGTGACGCTGGCCGCGGTCTTCCTGCCGATCATTTTTCTGCAGGGGCTGACCGGCCGACTGTTCCGCGAGTTCGGCGTGGTGGTGGCCGGCGCCGTGCTCATTTCGGCGTTTGTCTCGCTCACGCTGACGGCAATGATGAGCGCGCGCCTCCTGCGCAAGTCGACCCATGAGAACAGGGTCTTCGAGTGGAGCGAGCGCCTGTTCGTCCGCATCAGCGAGGGCTACCGGCGCACGTTGCGCGCCTTCGTCGAACGGCGCTGGCTCGCGCCGGTGATCATGGTCGTCTCGATGGCGCTCATTATCGGCGTCAGTCTGGTCCTTCCCTCGGAGCTCGCCCCGTTGGAAGACAAAAGCCGGCTCGTCATCAACGCCACCGCGCCGGAGGGCACCGCCTACGAGGCCATGGCCGAGTACATGGGGCGGCTGATCGAAATGGTCGACACCATGCCCGAACGCCGGGTGATCGTGTGCGTCACCGCGCCCGGATTCGGAGCGACCGCCTCGGTGAACTCCGGATTCGTGCGCATCGATCTGGTTCCCCCCGATGAACGCGAACGTTCGCAGCAGCAGATCGCCGGCGCGCTATCGGCCCGGCTGCGCGAGTACAGCTTCGCGCGCACGTTCGTCACGCAGGAGCAGACGATCGGCGGCGGACGTGGACGCGGGCTGCCGGTGCAGTTTGTCATCCAGGCCCCGGACTTCGAACGGCTCAAGGCGGCGCTGCCGACGTTCATGGACCGCGCCGAGCAAAGCGACGCGTTCCAGACCGTCGACCTCGATCTCAAATTCAACAAGCCCGAGCTGACCATCGAGATCGACCGCGATCGGGCCCGCGCCATGGGCATCACGGTGCGCGACGTCGCCGAAACCCTGCAACTCTATTTCAGCGGCCAGCGCTACGGCTTTTTCATCATGAACGGCAAGCAGTACCAGGTCATTGCCCAGGCCAACCGCGTCAACCGCGATGAGCCGCTCGATCTCAGCTCCATTTATGTGCGCAACAACGCCGGCGAATTGATCCAACTCGACAACGTCGTCACGATGTCCTACCGCAGTACGCCCCCTCAGTTGTACCGCTATAACCGCTATGTCTCGGCGACCGTGTCGGCGGCCCCGGCCGAGGGATTCACGCTCGGTGACGCCATCGACGAAATGGATCGCATTGCCGACGAGGTCTTGGACGAAAGCTTTTCGACCAGCCTGGCCGGCACATCGAAGGAATACGCCGAAAGTTCCAACACCCTGCTTTTTGCCTTCGCGCTGGCGCTGGTGTTGGTCTACCTGATCCTGGCGGCGCAGTTCGAGAGCTTCCGCGATCCGCTCACGATCATGTTCACCGTGCCGCTGGCCTTGTGTGGAGCGATGCTCTCGCTGTGGCTCTTCGGGCAGACGCTCAACATCTTCAGCCAGATCGGCATCATCGCGCTGGTGGGCATCGTCACGAAAAACGGCATCCTGATTGTCGAGTTCGCCAACCAGCGGCGCGAGCAGGGACTCGCGATCAAGGAAGCGGTGATCGACGCCGCCAGCCAGCGGTTCCGTCCGATCCTGATGACCAGTCTGGCCACCGTCTTCGGCGCTATCCCCATCGCGCTGGCGATCGGCGCGGCCTCAAAGAGCCGTTCCCCGATGGGCATCGTCATCATCGGCGGGCTGATCTTCTCGCTGGGGTTGACGCTCTATGTGATTCCGGCGCTCTACACTTACATCGCCGCCTCGAAGCGCGAGGTCCACTCGGAACCTCAGCCGGCGCCGACCGAGTTCCCCCGCCGGCCGGTGGAGGCCTGAGGCAAGCGCCCCAGCGAAACTCGCAATCACCGGATTCTATTACTCTTTCAGTCCGCTCTGTTTGTATCTGTCAATACATTCCGAAAATCATCCCATACTGGTTGACGTCCGACGGCCCGGCCACTTTGTTATTCGCAGCCGCTTAACACGGAGGGGCGTATGAGATCACTCTTTGCTTCCATCACGTTCGCTGCGCTTGCCGCGCTGACCGCCCACGCGGAAACCTGCGTGGAATGCCACCGTCGCATCACGCCGCAGGTTGTCAGCGATTGGGAACTGAGCCGTCACAGCCAAAACGACGTCGATTGCGCCGTCTGCCACGGCGAGGGGCATGTGACAATGACCGATGTCGGCAACGTGAAGCTGCCCAACCCGGAGACATGCCGCCCTTGCCACGAGACGCAGGTGGATCAGTTCTCAAAGGGGAAGCACGCGCATGCCTGGACCTCCATGAAGGCGATGCCGACCGCGCACTGGCAACCGATGGCGCTGATGGAGGGCATGAAGGGATGCGGTGGTTGCCATAAGATCGGCCTGAAGAACGAGGCCGATATCGAGATCGCCAAAGGTGATGGCTCCGGCTTCGGCATGGCCTCCTGCGACGCCTGTCACACCCGGCATGTTTTCTCGGTCAAGGAAGCGCAGCAGCCGCAGGCCTGCCAGACGTGCCACATGGGCTTCGACCACCCGCAGTGGGAGATGTATTCCACCTCGAAGCACGGCGTCCGCTATCTGCTCAAGCAGAACGGCACCCTGCCGGACAGCGCCGCCGCGCCCACGTGCCAGACCTGCCACATGCAGGAGGGGAATCACGAGGTGCGGACCGCCTGGGGGTTTCTGGCCGTGCGCCTGCCATTGCCCGAAGATTCGGCGTGGGCTGCCAACCGCGTCACCATTCTGCAGGCGCTGGGTGTGCTTGATCCGCAGGGACAGCCGACCGCCCGGCTCGACGCCGTCAAGGCCGTCGACCTGGCACGGCTGACGCAGGAAGATTGGCAGCGCGAGCGCGACAAGATGCTGGCCACTTGCGGCGAGTGCCACTCGGAGAATTTCGCTCGGGCCGAGTTGGAGAAGGGCGACGCGATGATTCGCGCCGCCGACAGTCTGATGGCGGAGGCGATTCGCATTGTGGCGTCGCTCTACCAGGAAGGCACGCTCCCAAAGCCGCCGACCTACCAGCATGCCTTCCCCGATTTGCTCACTTTCCACGATGCGCCGACGGTGGTCGAGCAGATTCTCTTTGACATGTACCTCGAACACCGCATGCGCACGTTCCAGGGGACCTTTCATGCCAACCCCGACTACGCGCTCTGGTACGGCTGGAGCGCGATGGTGCGCGATTTGAGCGAAATCCGTGAGAAGGCGGCCGAGATGCGCGCGGCGCACTGAGGCCACAAAGCCACCGGAACGGATACGGGGCGGCCGAAGTGGGCCGCCCCGTTTGTGTGTGGTCGCATGATACGACTTCGGGGCTGCGGCCCCGGCCAGGCAGAGACGGCCACTCGACACAATCCGACTCAGCGCAGTCGGCTGGTGGATGAAGGCTTCACACGCCAAAAGCATCGCCAGAAGTCAAGCGAGTCAAGGCGCTGTCATTGGTTGTGCGATTCCACGGGTTGGCTGGGGGACAGGGATTCGAACCCCGATTCTACGGTCCAGAGCCGCATGTCCTGCCGTTGGACGATCCCCCAGTGGGCAGAAAGGGGCCGCCATACTGACGGCCCCTGTGCATGAAAATAGGAATTCCAGCGGCGGGAGTCAACCCCGCCCGGACGGCTCTCAGCGTTTGCTCTTCTTCTTTGCCGGTTTGGCAGCAGCCTTCTTCTTGGCGGCTGGCTTCGGCTTGGGTTTGGGCTTGGGTTGCGGTTTGGCCTTTGGTTTGGCTTTGGTCGCGGTCTTCTTCACTGCTTTGGCCGTCTTCTTGGCAACCGGCTTGGCCGCCGGCGAAACCCTGGCGACTGTCTTTTCAGCCAGAGGAACCGCCCCGACCGGCGGCGTCGGAGCCTTGGGACGTGGCTGCGGCTCATCGGCATCGATCCCCAGCGGGAAATCCGGCCCCAGATCCGGGGTCTCCTCGATGCTGCCGATGAACTCGTGCACATCGGGGTGATCCTCACCGTGCTCGTGTTCCTCGAGGTCCACTTCGCCGCTTTGCAGATGGGCCAATTCCTTGCGTTTCTTCTTCAGTTTGTCCTGCAACTGATCGGCGCGCTTGCGATCGAAAAGCCCCTCGAAGGGATGCGAGGCGATCTGCTTTTCCAGTTCTTCGATCTCACGTTTGAGTCGTTCAATGTCGTGTGCCATCCTGACCTCCGTCCTCGGCGCATACCAATTAATCGGCGGCATTCTCCGCAAGCACGAAATCGCAAATCGGGCTCATTTCGCGCAATTTCTGTTTTTGGGACATGGGGCCGGTCCGGCTTGGCACTGGGCGGATGCCCTTGACTTTATCGCGTAAGTCCCCTAAAATCTGAGACTTGGAGCGAATTCCGTGGCCGCGTCCCCCTCTTTTTTGTCATGAACACCAACGCGATTACCAGAGAAAAACTGTCCGCCGCCCCCGCCGCAATCCCGGTCGAGGACCAGAAACGGCTCTACTACTTCCTGATCAAGACGCGGATTTTTGACGAGCGCTGCCGGCGGCTGTTCAAACAGGGACGGTTCCCCGGCACCTACTTCTCCGCCGTGGGCCAGGAAGCCGCGGGGGTCGGCTCGGCCTATGGATTGCGCCCCGAGGACATCATTGCTCCCTCGCATCGCGAGTTGGGCGCCTATGTCACCAAGGGCATCCCCCTGGTGCATTTCCTCAAGCAGATCTTTGCGCGCGCCAATTCCTCCGACAAGGGCAAGTCGCATCCCTGTCACTATGGTTCCACCGAGCATGGGCTCTATACGCCCGCCTCGACGATGGCCGGGCAGCTCCCCGTCGGCGCCGGCATGGCGCTGGCGTTTAAGATCCGTCGTGAGCCGCGGGTGGTGATGGCCTATATCGGCGAAGGGGGCACATCGCGCGGCGCCTTCCACGAAGCGTTGAACTTCGCCGGCGTCCATGACTTGCCGATCGTCTTTGTCTGCATGAACAACCTCTGGGCCGAGTCGGTCCCGGCTAGCCTGCAAAGCCGCTTGGAGCGCTACTCCGATCGCGCCAAGGCCTATGGCTTCCCCGGCGTGACCATCGACGGCAACGATCTGCTGTTGGTCTACACCACCGTCAAGGCGGCCATCGACAAGGCGCGTTCCGGCGGCGGACCGACCCTGATCGAATGCCAGACTTATCGCTGGTATGGCCACTCGGAGATCGATCCGGCCAACTACCGCGACGCGAAGGAAGTCGAAGAGTGGAAACGCCGCGATCCGGTCGCCCTCTACGAGCGCTACCTGGAGGCGAATGGCATCATGGGATCCAAAGAGCGGCTGCGCATCCAGCAGGAGATCGAAGCCGAACTCGAGGCCGCCATCGCCGAGGCCGAGGCCGCGCCGCATCCGCGCGCCGAGGAGGCCTACGATGATGTCTACTCCTTTTCACCCCGGACCAACTTCCCCGGATAGACGGCCATGCGCGTAGTCACCTTCATCGAATCGATCACCGAGGCGCTGGCCGAGGAAATGCGCCGCGACGAACGCGTCTTTGTGCTGGGCGAGGATGTTGCCCTCTACGGCGGCGTCTTCAAGGCCACCAAGGGTCTTCTGGACGAGTTCGGACCGCTGCGGGTCATCGACACGCCGATCGCCGAGGAACTGATTGTCGGGGCAGCGGTGGGCGCGGCGGCGGTGGGCATGCGGCCCATTCCCGAACTGCAATTCTCCGACTTCGCCTCCTGCGGCTTTGATCCAATCGTCCAACAGATGGCGCGTTTGCGCTACCGCTCCGGCGGCGCCTGGACCTGCCCGATGGTCTTGCGCGTCTGCTGCGGCGGTGAAATCGGCGGTGGTCTCTATCATTCGCAGACCAATGAGAACTGGTTTTTCGGCACCCCCGGGCTGGTGGTGCTGGCGCCATCAACGCCCTATGACGCCAAGGGGATGCTCAAGTCCGCCATTCGCGGCGATGATCCGGTCATCTTCCTCGAGCACAAACGGCTCTACCGCTGGATCAAGGGCCAGATCCCCGATGGCGACTACACCGTGCCGCTTGGACGCGCCGACATCAAGCGCCCCGGGTCGCGGCTGACCATCATCGCCTATCAACTCATGGTGCACCGCGCGCTCGAGGCGGCGGAGACCCTGGCGAAGGAGGGCATCGACATCGAAGTTGTCGATCTGCGCACCCTCCTGCCTTGGGACCGCGACAGGGTCCTCGAGTCGGTGCGCAAGACAGGGAAGGCGCTCGTGGTGCATGAATCCCCCAGGACCGGCGGCGTGGGCGGCGAAATTGTGGCCACGATCATGGAAGAGGCGTTCGATGACCTCGACGCTCCGGTGTGGCGGTTGACCGGCCCCGATGTGCCGCCGATGCCGTTTGCGCCGGTGATGGAAAAAGAGTACATGCCCGATGCCGACAAGATTGCAGCCAAGGCCCGCGCCCTGGCCGCGTATTAGCATTCATTAGAGGAGACTCCCATGCCAGTTTCGATTGTTGTGCCGCAGATGGGTGAAAGCGTCGTCGAAGGAACCGTGGGCCGCTGGCTCAAGGCCGAGGGCGACCCGGTCCAAAAGGACGAGACTGTGGTCGAGATTATGACCGACAAGGTCAATGTCGAGATTCCCGCCATCAGTTCCGGCACACTGGGCAAGATCCTCGTGCCCGAAGGAACGGTGGTCGGAATCGGCACCGAGATCGGCATCATCCTGGGCGCGGGAGAGTCGTTGTCCGGTGACGTGGCGGCCAAGTCGGCCGCGCCCGCGGCGGTTCAGGCGACGGCCGTCTCCACACCGCAAGCTTCCCCCATGGCGCCGCCCACGGTGACCATCACCCGCCCGGCCGAGGCCGGTGACGAGACCAAGCGCTCCTCGCCGGTGGTGCGTCGTCTGCTGCGTGAGCACAATCTTACACTCGACGAGATCCCCGGCACCGGCGGCGGCGGACGGGTCACTAAGGAAGATGTTCTCAACTATGTCCGCACCCGCCAGTCACAACCGCCGCGTCCGGCGGTGGCCGCCGCCATGCCCGCCGTTGCCCCCGCCGCGACTCCTTCACCCTTGACCATTCCGGTCGTGCGCGGCGCCGAACCCACCGAGCGGATTCCCCTGGCGGGTGTGCGCAAGCTCATTGCCGACCACATGGTGAAGTCCAAGCAGATTTCGCCGCATGTGATGAGCATGGACGAGGTCGATCTGACCGAATTGGTCCGCGTGCGCAACGCGCACAAAGCGGAATGGGCGCAGATGGCCGGCGTCAATGTCACCTACCTTCCGTTTTTCATTAAGGCGGTGGTGGCGGCGTTGCGGGAGTTCCCCTCGGTCAACGCGTCCATCGAAGGCGACACGATTGTCTTCAAGAAGTTCTACCACATGGGGATCGCCGTCGCCCGCGACGAGGGCTTGATTGTGCCGGTGATCAAGTTCGCCGACCAGAAATCGATTCTCCACCTGGCGCGCGAGGCAGCCGATCTGGCCGACCGCGCCCGCCGGAACCAATTGAAGCCCGATGAGGTGGTGGGGTCGACTTTCACGCTCACCAATGCCGGCATGTATGGCGCGTTGGCCTCCACGCCGGTCATCAATCAGCCGGAGTTGGCTATTCTCGGCATGCATCTGATCCAGAAACGCCCGGTTGTGCGCGAGGATCAGATCGTCATCCGCGACATGATGTATCTGACCCTGTCGTTCGACCATCGTCTCATCGACGGCCACACCGCGGTCAAGTTCTTGCGCAATGTCTGCCGCCGGCTGGAGAACCCGTACGAATTGATGATGACGATCTGACACCCGGTCCGGGTGCGCGGAACAAAACCGGGGCCATCAATCCGGGCCCGGTCGGATCAAGTTGCCTGGGAGGATGGGCCTCCCGGCCAGACGCCGCTGCCGACAGATTGCGACCGGCGCTCATGACCAGTACCAACGCCAAGATCGACCTGACCATTGTCGACTGGGGGCACCTCGCCTACCGCGAGGCGCACCGTCGGCAATTGCAGGCGCTATCCCAGCGGATCGCCGGTGCCATCGGCGACACGGTCTTCCTTGTCGAGCATCCGCATGTCTACACCTATGGACGCGGCTCCAATCTGGCCGAACTGCTGCCCGTCACGCCCGTGGATGCCAAATCCCCGGTCGAATTGGTGCCGGTCGAGCGCGGCGGCGGCGTGACCTATCATGGTCCTGGCCAATTGGTGGCCTACCCGATCCTCGATATCCGCGCCCGCACCGGCGACATGCACAAATTCCTCCGCTGGCTGGAGGACGTGATCATCCGCACAATCGCCCCATGGGGACTGGCCGGCGAACATCACCCCACCCACACCGGCGTCTGGGTCCGCGGACGCAAGATCGCCTCGATCGGCGTGGCGGTGCGCCAATGGATCTCCTACCACGGCATCGCGCTCAATGTCACCACCGACCTGCGTTACTTTGGCGCCATCCATCCCTGCGGTCTGTCTCCGGAAGTCATGACTTCGATGGAGCAACTGACCGGGCGAAGCGTCCCGTTGCCGGAAGTTCAGTCGCGATTTGCTGAAGAGATCACCCACTGAGTCGAAGTCCCTCTCCCCGGGCCCTCTCCCCCTGCGGGGGAGAGGGGGTTTTCTCGCATGAATGCACCGTCGTGCCTCGGATATTCGAGCATGCTCCGATGCAATTGTCTTTGTCCCCTCTCCCCTGAAAGAGGAGAGGGTCAGGGTGAGGGGCCAAGGTTTCCACCTGCCCCACGCCTCCATCGTCTGTCAGGCGACCGACCAACTGGCGCCATCCGGATGCCACGAGTCGACAGAAAAGCAAATCGGCCAGGGCGTCGCCCTGGCCGATGCGAAACTCTGTTGCGCGCAAGCGATCGACTACTCGTCGATTAAGACCACCGGCGTGCCCGGTTCCAGCGCGTAATAGAGTGTCTGCGCGTCCTTTTCGGTGACCACCAGATCCAAGTGGGGCTGCCGTTTGAAGGGGATCCAATTCTGCTGGAAGGATTTCCACTTCTCGCCGAAACTGCGCTCTTCGCCGGCGCCTTCGACCGTCATTATCCGGATGACGAATTCGTCGGTCAAGTCCACGACAAACCGGCGCGGCATGACGCGGCTGATCAGGTCGGGATTGACTTTCGAGACCCGCGCCACCACCTCGACCACCGTGTCGGAGACGGCCGGCCTTCCCGACCAGACCTTGCGCGCAATCACGCTTTGCCATCCGCGATCGCGTTTCGCCCGCCAGGCCTCGCGGTAGTCGCGGACATCGCCCTCGTCGAGGACGGTGAACCGGCATTTCAGCATCGGGTATTGCCCGAGGTGGATATGGATGGTCGAATCGCGCGTGTCGATGCGCACATGGTAGATGGTGTCGGCCTTGAACCGCTGCAGCGTGGCCATCATCACCGAGTCGGTGGGGTTCTGCGCGCGTGCGCCCGCCGTTGCCAGGATCGCCAGAGCGAACCCCAGCGCCAGCCGTGCGCTCCATCCGCGGTATGAACGCCGCCGCATCAAAGTATCACCACCGGTGTGCCCATCTTTACCTTGCGGTAGAAGTAATCCAAGTCGGTGGCGGCCAGCCGCACACAGCCATGTGTCGCGGCCACGCCGATCAACCGTTCATACAGCGTGCCATGGATGAAAAACCCGTCGCCGAAACCGATGGCGTAATCACCCATCACTTCCGGATCGAGCCGCTCGCTGGGATCATCCGGAATCGGCTCGCCCTCTTCGATGAAGGCCCAATCGGGCTTGCGCCACCAGGGTTCGGTCGCCCGTGACTCGACCGCAAAAATCCCGCGCGGCGTGTGGAAGCGCCAGACCCGTCCACCCACGGTGTCGACCAGCTCCGAACCGGTCCCGGTCGAGCAGAGCGCCTCGTAGAGGATCGAGTCCTGCGTCCGCCAGTAGATCCGGTTGGTGTGCGTGTCGATGACAATGTACCCGCCCTTGAAATCGGCGGCGTGCTGTTTGCGCTTTTTGCCCTTCTTGGTCAGCTTGCCCGACTTGTCCACCGGCTCATCCTCGGGCGGCGGATTCAATTTCCGCTGCGCCTGGATCGCCAGGGAGTTGTCCGGAATCGGCGGTTCCTTCCAGGAGTAGGCCGGCGGCGAGGTGATGGCCGAGTAGGCGATCCCGGACGCCAGCACCAGCGGCGGCACCAGCCACAGAAGCAGTTTCTTCCAGTTCAATCGGGCCATCCTGTCACCTCGCGCACAATCGTCACGCGGTCACCCACGGACATCTTCGTCATCAGACGGTCCATGTCCTTGTTCGACAGCGCCACGCAACCTTCGGTCCAATCCTCGCCCTTGCCGCCCTCGCCGTGGATTTCGATCAGTCCCCCGATATGGGCGTTGCGGGGAATCTTGCCCGCTTTCTTGTTGAGGGCAAAGCGTTTCTTGTCCTGCTCGTTCGGGTAGTTGATGTTGAGCGCCTTGTAATACTTGGTGTCGCGGTCGCGCCACTTGGTGACATGGTAAACGCCTTCCGGTGTGGCGCCGTCGCCCGAACGCATCTTCTGGGCCCAGGCGCGGTAGCCGAACTCGACAGGGAACTCATCGACGATCCGGCCGCCCTTCAGCAGGTAGGCGCGCCGGTCCATCTTAACCACCACCAGCGCCGTGGCTCCATTCTCCTTTGACCATCGTACCGTTTCCCGCACCATCTTGTTCCAATTGGGCAATTCGGCCGGGTCCACCCAGTCGTGGTCGAGACGCTCCTCGAAATCGCGCAACGAGGCCTGGGCGACGGGGATGAACTCGATCGCCCGGTCGATCTCGCCGCTTTCGTAGGTCTCGCGCAGGGTCGCCAGTTGCAGCTCGGCCTCGGTCATGGCCTTGCGCAGCGGGATGCGCGCGATGTGGCCATTGATCCCCGCCTTGTGGGCGGAGATTGTCTTGCCCAGCGAGTCGATGGCCCGCTCGATTTCCACGCGCTGCTGTTCGCGATTGACGATGCCCGCCTTGATCGCTTCACGCGCGCTCCGTCCGGACCGGATCAGCAACGATTCGGCCGGCTCAAAATCGCGTTCGAAAAACCAGAGGCGGTTTTGTGTTTCGATGATCAACCAAGCGGAATCGTACTGCGCCTGCGCCTGCGCCCAGACCTCCGGGGCGCTTTGGGCGGCGCCTTGACGCTCGCTGTCCTGCAGGGCCTGCCAGGCCACCTGCGACAGCTGGGTCGGCGGATTGTCGCAACCGGCCGTCCCGATGACCAGAATGATTGCCAGGATGGCGGAAAGCCCCCCGCGCCGCACCATCCCCCTCCTCGCCTTCATGTGTTTGCCAACGGAATCGTACCGCACCATACGTCCATCATTCAACAGCGCCGGACCGGCCGAGTTCAACAGTGGACGGCCGTCCCATCAGCATGTACTGACGGACGGCCGTCGTCGTTGTTTGCCGGGAGCGTAACAATGCTCCCTATAATACGTTAGCGCTTCTTGCCGCGCTTGGCCATCGCCGCTTCCAGCGTGGTCTTCATCGTGTTCATGCGGTCGCGGATGGTCGTTGCCTTGCTCTTGGCGCCGTCAAAGTTGTTGCGGCTCCAATCGGCCTGCGCCTCGGAGAGCATCTGCTGCAACGCGGTCAGATCCTGCTTCATGAGCTCGATCTCAGCCTTGGTGTCCTTGCCGACCGGGGCGTTGGCCACCATAGCCGCGGTCGAATCCAGCTCGGTGCGGACCATGTTGAGCATTTCCTCGGTCTCCTTGCGGACCCTCTCCATCTCGGCCTTGGCGTTGGTCGCCGCGGTGTTCATGAGGGCGGTGGCCTTCTCGAACATGGCCTTGGACTTGCCATACGAGCGGAACAGGGCGAACCGGCCGTCCTGCGCCGCTTTCTCTGCCTTGGCGGCCTGCAGGGTGTCATTGGCCATCTGCCAGTCCGCCGGCGCATACTTCGAAGCCTGCGTCGCCTGGGCCGCCTGCATCGCCTGGTCCGCGGCCGCCATCTCCATCTCCGGCGGCTTCGAACAGCCAGCGATCAGGGCCACCAGAATCGGCAGCACCAAGAGCATGCGGAACGTCTTCTTCATATTTCCTCCTCCATCAGGGCTCCGTCGCAACGGGCCCCCCTTCGGTTTACTCTCTCTCTTTGTTACTTCCTACTTACTTCCTGGATTCCTCGCTGTCGACCGCAATCAGGATTGCTCCTTTTACCATCTCCCGGTCGTTTTCCGTGCCTTCCTCCCCCAAAAAAAGAGACCCGCCGTGCAGCGAGCCTGGGCCAAACCTGGGAGTTAGGGGCGGTAAGGTGCTTAGCCGTTCATCGTTTCGGCGTCTCTTCTGCCGTCGCGAGCCATCCAGCACCGCCAACGGGCGAGAAGAACGCCTTATGGACGGCCTTAGATACACCCCCAAAATCCAATTGCAAGGAAAATCTTTCACAAGCGTCCCATTTATGACTGTCACAACCTGCCGCAGCGTCCGTTGTTCTGGAAGTGATTGTCCGGCAGATGGTTACTGAAAAGCAGTTGTAGGCGCCTCCTGGGAGCGTTTCATTGTCGCCCATGACAACCTTGCCTGAGTCCAAAAGTCCACATGATCTGTCCGGAAAGATCGCCGTGGTCACCGGCGGCACCAAGGGGATCGGCCGGTGTGTGGCTCGCAAACTGGCCCAACGGGGCGCCAATGTCGTCGTGAACTACTTCCGCTCCCGGACCGCTGCTGCCGAAACCGTCTCCGAACTGCAGAGCTATGGAGTCCAGGCCCATGCCGTGCGCGGCAACATCGCCAACAAGGAATTCCACCAGAAGCTCTTCGATGAGGTCGCCGAGCGGTTCGGTCGGGTCGATATTCTGATCTCCAACGCTGCGTTGGGCATCTACGCCAATGTCCTGGATGTCGACGAACGTGCCTGGGATCTGTCGTTGCACACCAACGCCGAGGCGCTCTTGTTCTGCGCTCAGCGGGCGGTGCCGATGATGCCCGACGGCGGTAAGATTGTCTCGCTGTCCTCGCTGGGTTCGCACCGCTATATCCCCGGATACTCGGCCATCGGCATCTCAAAGGCCGCCATCGAGGCGCTCACCCGCTATCTGGCGCATGAACTGGCCTCCCGTCGCATCAACGTCAACTGCGTCTCGGGTGGGTTCATCGACACCGACGCGCTCAAGATCTTTCCCAACTACGATGACATGCTCAAGGAAGTCGTGCGGCGCACGCCCTTCGGCCGCGTCGGTACCCCCGACGAAGTCGCCGAGGTGGTGGTCTTTCTCTGCAGCGACGCTGCCCGCTGGATCACCGGGCAGATTCTGATTGTCGACGGTGGCTATTCGATGTCCTAAGCAGGCATCGCCGCGGAAACAGGGATTGCTTCAACGCCCCGATTCGCCTTCGGCGAATCGGGGCGCTTCGCACTGACGGCCCAGCGATGGGAGGCCACCTCACCGTCATCGCGAAGAAGCGTCTGTCGCGCGAAGCAATCCGCAGAATCTCCCACCAACCCGACTCGTGAGTCTACCATGTCAAGACTGTGACGGCATCTCGTTACTTATCCATCAACGATCGACAAACTCGTTGCGTCACCGCTACTTTGCGCCGATATACTCGCATTCGCCGGGGCTGACATGACGCTGGGCTGGGTTTACTTCATTCTGATTGTCGAGCAGGTCCTGGCCTCCGGCACCTTTCTGGCCGCCAAGTGGGCGCTGGTCGAATTCCCACCGTTAACACTCGCTTTTCTGCGCTTTGTCATCGCGTCGGCCGGTCTCTACCTGATCCATCGCCTCTGGCCCGGACGCCGCCCCATCGACCGCGCCGACTGGAAGATGCTTGTCCTCCTCGGCTTTCTCGCCGTGGTCGCCAATCAGGCGTTCTTCCTCTACGGCCTGAAGTTCACCACTCCCACCCATGCCGCGCTGCTCTATGGCGCCACGCCGGTGCTGGTCTTCCTCTTTGCCATCCCCCTGATCGGGGAGAAGGCGACGACACTGAAAAAGCTGGGGGTGCCGATCACCTTCGTCGGTGTGGCCACCGTGATCGTGCACGCCGGCATGGAGTGGTCCTTCAAGGCGTTGTTTGGCGACCTGCTCATCCTCTTGGCGGTGATCGCCTGGGCGCTTTACACCGTGCTGGGCAAGACGCTGGTCAACAAGTATGGCGCCATCCACTTGACCGCGATTGCCATCATCATTGGCACCGTGCTCTTTGCCCCGATCGGTTTTGTCACCTTTACCCGATTTGATCCGGAAACCATCAGCATTCGCGGCTGGGGATCGCTGGCCTACATCGCGATTGGCACGTCCGTTGTCTGCTACTCCATCTGGTTCTGGGCCCTGGGACGTCTGGAGGCGACAAAAGTGTCAGTTTTTAACAACCTCCAGCCGATCTTCACCGCGATCATGTCCTACATCCTGCTTGGTGAAACCATCGGGCCCCGGTTGATCGTGGGGGGAATCTTGGTTATCGTTGGCGTCGTGCTGACCGAGCGGGGATAGGGCGCTTCCGGGCCCGCCCTTCTGTGGCAGCCGCACCGCGCCGCGGCCGGCGCGCACAATTCGATTCGCATTCACCGTGTCACGCGATAGGAGAGATCCCGATGGAAAAGGTCATTGCCCACATTGACAAGAACCAGAAGCGTTATCAGGACGAGCTGTTCGCCCTCCTGCGGATTCCGTCGGTCTCGGCCGACCCGGAACACAAGGAGGATTGCCGCAAGGCCGCCGAGTGGACCAAAAAGAAACTCGAATCGATGGGCATGACCGCCCGCCTCTATGAGATCCCCGGCCACCCGATCGTCTATGGCGAATGGATGAAGGCGCCCGGCAAGCCGACCGTCCTTTTCTATGGCCACTACGATGTCCAGCCGCCCGATCCGCTCGACCAGTGGAAGACGCCGCCCTTCGAGCCGACCGTGCGCGACGGCAACGTCTACGCCCGCGGCGCGGCCGACGACAAGGGTCAGTTTCTCGCCAATGTGCTGGGTGTCGAGGCCTGGCTGCAGGCCAACGGCTCCGCGCCGGTCAACATCAAATTCCTGATCGAAGGGGAAGAGGAAGTCACCTCGCACAATCTCGAGACCTTCATCAAGGAAAACGCCGCGCTGCTCAAGTGCGACCAGATCGTCGTCTCCGACACCGCGCAGTTCGCCAAGGGGTACCCGGCGATCTGCTACGGTCTGCGCGGCATCTGCTACATGGAAGTGTTTGTGCGCGGGCCGAAGATGGACCTGCATTCGGGCGAGTATGGCGGCGCGGTGACCAACCCCGCCAACGCCCTGGCCGGGATGATCGCCAAACTGCACGACCCAGAGACCGGCAGGGTCGCCATTCCCGGCTTCTATGATGATGTGGTCGAGCTGACCGCCGCCGAGCGCGCCGAGTTTGCCCGTCTGCCGTTCAATGAGGCCGAGTACATGAAACACCTCGACGTCAACGCGCTGTCGGGCGAGAAGGGATTTACCGTCTTGGAGCGGCTCTGGGCGCGCCCGACCTGCGACGTCAACGGCCTCAAGGCCGGCTACCAGGGTGTGGGCGCCAAGACGGTGATCGGCGCCGAGGCCTCCGCCAAGATTTCGATGCGCCTGGTTCCCAATCAGGATCCGGCCAAGATTCGCGCCGCCTTCGAGGCCTATATCAAGTCGATCGCGCCTCCCGGTGTGACCGTGCGCTGCGAAAACTACGGCATGGCCCGTCCGGTGGTCGTGCCGACCGACTCGCCCGCGCTGGCCAAGGTGCGCGGCGCGATGGAAAAGGCCTTTGCCGCCAAGACCGTGCTCATGCGCGCCGGTGGATCGATCCCGGTGGTCGAGACCTTCAAGAATGTCCTCGGTGTCTCGGCGCTTCTGGTCGGCTATGGTCTGCCCGATGATGCGCTGCATTCACCGAACGAGAAGTTCTCGCTGGAAGATTACCAGCGCGGCATCAAGACCGCGGCCTATCTGCTTTCTGAACTGACCGCGTAAGGCCACATGCACGAATCACACAGAGCCGGCGCGACCGCGCCGGCTCTTTTTATTGTCCCGATTGGCCCAATCGGTCCACCCGTCCCTATTTTTCCATGACTCCGCTGCGCTTGTGCAAAAGCAGATCAACGCGTTTATCCCAATGACATTCAAGTCTTTTCCAGTCCGGATTGCGTCTTGGGCCGTTTTGGCATGAACGTTGTTTGGGTTTGGGGCGAACCGTGGGGCGGCGGCGGTGTACCAGTAGTCAAGTTTGGCGCCACGCTTCCGTTGTGATCAGACACGCATTCGAAAGGAGGACGACGATGCCACGTACCAAATACGTCATGTTGGCGGGACTGCTCGCGCTCCTGCTGGTCGATGTGGCGGCGGCGCAACCCGGCGGATTGGGCCTGGGCGCCCACTACAGTTGGGTGCGCAACCAGGAGACCGATGAGGAATCCGGGATGCTCGGTGTCATGGCCCGTCTGCGCGGACGCTACATCGGCGTCGAAGGCGCGGTGGATTACCGCAACGAGGACATGGGGGGCGATGTCGAGTTGAAGACCTGGCCGGTGACCGCCAGTCTCATGGTCTACCCGATTCCGGTCGCTTATGCGATGGCGGGGCTGGGCTGGTACAACTCGACGCTGGACTTTGCCGATGAGTCGCTCTTTGAGGACCAGACCGACACGCAACTGGGCTACCATCTGGGCGCCGGCCTCGAGCTGCCGGTGGCGCCCAGCCTGGCGCTGACCGGCGACTTCCGTTACCACTTTGTGGACTACGAATTCGATGACATCCCGTCGAGCATTGGCAACGTCGATGCCGACGCGTTCTCGCTCAACGGCGGTCTTCTCATTTACCTCAAATAGGGCTTACGACGTGTCATCCGGGCGCGCCGACGCATCGCCGGCGCGCCCCCGGCGAATCCGGGACCGCCGGCACGGGGTGTGTGGACATTGGGCAATCGCGGGGGAAGGAGTGATTGCATGATCAACAATCGTTGGCAGTGGAGCGTTGTTGTGCTCCTGATCGCGGCCTTCGCCGCGGCCGGGTGCGGCGACGACGACAACGGGGTCGGCAACAACGGCGCGCAGGGGAAGATGGTGCTGTTGATGCACGATGCGCCGGTGGATGACTTCAAGGAGGTCTGGCTCACGGTCGAGTCGGTGACAATGATCGGCGCCGACGCCGACAGCGCCGCCGGCGGCGAGGTCGTGCTCGACAACGCAGTGCGGATGGATTTCCTCGCGCTGGATTCGGTCGCGCAGGTCCTCGCGGCCGCCGAGGTGGCGGCGGGGTCGTACTCGAAAATCCGCTTCCAGGTCTCCGATCCGGAATTCGTGCGCGACGATGACAGCGTCTTTGCCGGTGAGGATATTCATCTGGTCGCCAATGGCCATGTGGACATCAACACCCAGGGAAACTTGATCGTCGTCGGCAACGAGGTGACCGTTATCAGTCTCGATCTGGACCTCGACAATTCGATCCAGATCAACCAGACCGGCAACGGCCGCTACATCCTGCGGCCGCAGATCTTCGTCGACGGCGACACGGACGGCGACGCGCAGATCATCATCGATGGCGCGGTGATCTCGTCGGTCGATCTCGGCACCGGGATCGTCACCGTGACCACCTCCGGGGCCGAATCGGATACGACGATCACGGTGCTGACCGATTCCGAAACCGAAATCCTGGCCGTCGGCGGGCTGGCCATCCCGCTGGCGTCGTTGCTGACCGGCTCGACGGTCGACATCGTCGGAACCATTGATCTGGAGACCGGGGTGGTCACCGCGACGTCGATTCAAGTTACGCTCTGAGTTGAGGCATCATCCACGGCCCCGTGCTCTCCCGCTGACCGACGCACGGCCGCAGGTGACGGACGGTGAATCGGCCATCGGGAGGCCGGGCGTGGATGGCACGGACATTAGCGAAGGGAGGCTTTATGCGAAGATGGATCTACCTGATGTTGGCGGCGGTTGTGGCCGGGGTGGCAATCGCGACGCCGGCTGACGCCGCCGGCTGGGGCCCGCGCTTCGGGTTGACGATCGATCCCGATCAGGTGCACTTCGGCGCGCATGTCGACGCCGGTTACCTGGCCGACGCCCTGCGTTTTCAGCCGAACTTCGAACTGGGCATCGGCGACAACCTGACCGTGGCGGCGTTCAACTTCGATTTTCTCTACCTGTTCAGCACCAATCCCGGCGCGTGGCGGCCCTATCTGGGCGGCGGGCCCGGCGCCAATATGGTGGATTGGGACAACGACCGGTTTGGCCGCGACGATTCCGACCTGGACGCCGGCTTGAATCTGGTCGGCGGTATCGAGCGCAACTTGTCGTCGGGAGGACGGTTCCTCACCGAGGTGCGCTTCGGCCTGACCGATTCGCCCGATCTGAAATGGACGGTCGGTTGGACCTTCCGCCATTAATCGCCCCGATTGGGGGGCGGTCCTGGGCGAAGGAGGGTCATCGCACGGGAGACGTGACATGCCAGGCCACGGATCCGCGGCACGGCGCCTTCGCCCCGGGACCTGACATGGGCGGGACTCCCCGCCCTCTGGGAGAGGACGATCCGAATTGCCGCGAGCGTGCTGGATCGAGGGCCGGCTGATGATCGTGCGCTTCAGCCGCACCCGCCCTCTCCCATAGGGAGGGGAGAACCCGCGAAGTGAGGCGCGATGAAACGTGGATGGATTCTGATTGCGATGTCGGCGGTCTGTCTGGCTGCCGCGTCGCCGGCGCAGGGCGGTGTCGGCATCGGCGCCCGCTACAGCTATGTCCACAACAACGGCATCGAGGACAACTCCGACATGTTCGGTGTCATGGTGCGCCTGCGCCAGGCCATGGTCCTGGGCATCGAGGGGGCCATCGACTTCCGCGACGAGGAACTCAACGATGGCTCCCATCTGCGCGCAACGCCGATCACCGCCAGTCTGATGCTCTATCCGATTCCGGTCGCCTACGGGCTGGCCGGCGTCGGGCTCTATCGGACCACGCTGGAGACGGACAGCGACGAATCCACCGACACGCAGCTGGGCTTCCACTTAGGCGGCGGGATCGAGGCGCCGATTGTCCCGCTGCTTAAGTTCACCGCCGACATTCGCTACCAGTTCATTGATTACAACTTCGACGATCTCCCGGAGGCGGTGGGGAAGTTCGATGCGGACGGGTATGCGATCAGCGCGGGGCTGATTGTGTACCTGAAGTAAGGGCTGCCGTTTGCGAATTACGATATCCGTTTCGGTACATTCCTGCCACTTCTTCCATTCTTGCGATTTCAATCGCAAGGAGCGACGGGGGAAGTCTTAGTCTGGTAATCTCAGCGGACGAATCCGTTGATGCAACGGGGAACGCCCAGAACTCGGAGTTCCAGTCACCATTCACGGAATCTAATGTCTTTCCCAATGCGATCGCGTAGTTTAGCACTCCAAACAGACCGATGGAAGCCACTGCAGTTTGTTGCAACACGGCGAAGGCTGCGTAGTGAAACGGGCAGTAGTGCAGGTCATAAACCGACTTCTCTCTGTCTATGGCTGGTGTGACAATGCAGAAGGGCGTTGGGTCATTCATACGAATTGCATCGATCAACTCGCGAGTATCGAATCTGGATACGAAGCCAAATCCAAATGCCAGATAAAGCTCGAGAGCGATTTTCGAAATCAAAGCGAACCGGATAGGGGCGTTCATGTCGTCGTAGTATAACGTAAGTCGCGAACTGTGACGGACGATCGATTCTATCACGTTTCCGTCTGGCTCCATCAATGGTATAGCGATCCCAATGGGTGCAGTTCTGACCTTTTCGACAAAAGCAGTTCTGATGTGCTCCTCAGACCATCCTCTTCCCCGTAATTCCTTCGACTTTTCTTTTATGAAGAATTCTTCATCTGCGATTACCGAGCCGTCTGGCTGTAGCGAAGGAATTATGACAGGTTTAGTATAGCCCCGTGGAACTCCGAGTCTTCCCGAGTGACCCTGTTCTGACTCCCAACTCATTCTTTGCCCTATGAGATGGCGTGAGGCATCTGATAATCCAAGTGCTTGTATTGCTGCGTGGACATATCCATTCTTTCTGAGATCGCTGTCGAAGGAAATCCCAAATGCAGAATTGCAGGTTCTGCAGGTCATGCGAACGGTCAACCTGCCGCCAATAACCTCTGGAAAGACATGGTCCCGCGAGGAGTTCTCAGGAGTTAGTGGAGTGGAACAGAAGATACAGGCGGACGTGCTGTCATAGAATTCGAGCTGGCAATGCTGTATCTCCATGCGTGCTCCTACAACTTCCAGATCTTTCCAACGCCCTTCGGCACATTCTTCGTCGCGTTGCGTGAGTCGAAGACCATCCGCGCCTTGGCGCAGATGCGGGCGTAGTCGAAGGCGGAATGGTCGGTGAGGATGGCGACGCAGTCGGCCTTGGCCAGCGCCGCGTCGGTCGGCTCGATGGCGTGCATGAAGGAGCCGTCCTCCATCTTCACCTTGGCCACATGCGGGTCGGCATAGGCGACCTTCGCGCCGCGCACATGCAACAGACGGATCACATCCAACGACGGACTTTCGCGCACGTCGCTGATATCGCGTTTGTAGGCGACACCCAGCACGAGGATCTCCGATCCCTTCAGCGCCTTGCCTTCCTCATTCAGGGCGCGGGCGATCCGGTCAACCACATACTCCGGCATGTGTGAGTTGATGTCGCCGGCCAGCTCGATGAACCGGGCGTAGTAGTTCAGCGATTTGAGCTTCCACGACCAGTAGTGCGGATCGATCGGGATGCAATGCCCCCCCAGCCCGGGGCCGGGGTAGAAGGGCATGAAGCCAAACGGCTTGGTCGCCGCCGCGTCGATGATCTCCCAGACATCGAGGTTCAGCCGGTCGCACATCTGCGCCACTTCGTTGACCAACCCGATGTTGACCGAGCGGAAGGTGTTTTCCAGCAACTTGACCGTCTCGGCCGCCTGCGTCGAGGAGACCGGCACGACATGGTCCAGAAAGATCGAGTAAAAGGCCTCGGCCACCCGCGTGCACTGCGCGGTCGTGCCGCCCACGATGCGCGGCGTGTTCCTCGTGCCGTATTTCGGATTGCCGGGATCGACCCGCTCCGGCGAGAAAGCGAGGTAGAAGTCGATGCCGCACTTGAGTCCGGTCTCTTCCAGCTTGGGGCGAATCAACTCTTCGGTGGTTCCCGGGTAGGTGGTCGACTCCAGCACAATCAGCATGTCGCGGTGCAGGTGCGGCTTGACCGTCTCGACCGCGGTCACGATAAACGAGACATCGGGGTCCTTGGTCTTTGACAGCGGGGTGGGGACACAGATGGCCACGCAGTCGGCGGCCGCCAACGCCGCCGCATCGAGCGTCGCCTTGATCTTGCCCGCCTTGACCAGCGGCGCGAGCGTCGTATCCTCGATGTCGTCAATGTCGGAGTGCCCGGCGTTGACGTTGGCGACCTTCTTCTCGGAAATCTCGTAGCCGATGACGTCCAGCCCGGACTTGGCAACTTCGACCGCCAGCGGCAGACCGACATATCCCAGTCCGATCACCGCCACCTTGGCGGTGCGGTCGTGCAGTTTTTGCTCCAGCGGCAAACGTGCGGCGGTCTGTGTGGTCGGCATCATTACCTCAGTTTGGCCAGTTCGGCCAACACGGCATCGGTGACATCGAGCGCGTCGCTGACAAAGAGTGGATTGACTTGTTCCAGATCGAGAATCAGATCAAGGCTCCGGGCCTTGGCGACGGTCTTGGCCGCCTCGGCCAGATTGGCGTAGATCGGTTCGAGCAGTTCCGCCGACTTGGTCTCGATGATGCCTTCCTCGCCAAAACTCTCCTCCATGAACTGCTGAAACTCCGTGCTCTTGGTCTGCAGTTCGGCGCGCAACCGGTCGACGGAGGCGGCGAGATTGCGGTCCTGCGCCGATTGCAGTTCGCCCGCCAATTCCTGCAATTCCGCCTGGCGCTGGTCGCGCCGGCGCTCGAACTCGGCGACCATGTCGTCGATCTCCTGCAGCGCCGACTTGAACGCCGGGTTGTCCTTGCGGACCTTTTGCACATCCACCGTCCCGATCTTGGTCTGCGCCGACACCGATCCCGGCCACAACGTCATGGCCGCGAGCATCATAGTCGCGGTGAAAATCGTCTTTTTCATCCTCTGTCCCTCTGGCAACGGGGTGATCGCGTCGCCGACAGTGTCTATACCTGTCTGCCCGGTAACGGTTTATCCAATATATCGGCGCAGAACGCTCCGGTCAAATCCCCCACGAGCGGTTATCGCATGGACCCTTCCGGAAGCGTGAATGTTCCTGTTATCTTGGGAACCGGCCCGCCGGCGGAACCGTCTATACCACAACGGTTATAACTGGCACATAACCGATGGAGCCCGGCGGCCCAGCAGACGATGAACCTGATATGACAAAATCCACTTCACGCATGGCGCACTTCACAGGTCTGGCCCTTCTGTTGGCGGCGCTGTTGCCCGCGACGCGGGCCGCGGCTCAGGCCGTTGAAATCATCCCCGATACCGCCCGCCGCGCCCAGCCGGTCATCCAGATGCCGTCAACCGATTCTCTCAATCCCGCCGAGTTTCCGCCGGGGTCGATTGAGTGGGTGGGACGCAACGGTATCCGTCAGGAACTGCTGGAGGCCGACCGGCTCTCCAGCCAGGGACGCTACCAGGATGTGATCGACTTCCTGTTGCCGATCTGGCGCAAGGAACTGTCCACCCGTCCCGATGAGGCCATCGCCCAGGCGCTCAAGCGCGCCTACCGATCGCTGAAGGACTATCGCGGCATGCGCGCAATCATCCGCCAGCAGATCGAGGTCAATCCGCAGGACCCGATCGCCCAGGCCGATCTGGCCGAGGCCTTTTTTGCCGACAATCTCAACGATTCCGGCCGCGCGGTCATCGAACGGATGCTCGCCGCGGACCCGCAGGACCGTGAGCGGCACCACCTCGCGGCGCAGACCTACCTGCGCGCCTCGCGCACCAACGAGGGGCTGGAAGTCTACCGCCGCGCCCGGCAGGTGCTCCACGATTCCACCGTCTTCGCCGAGGACATGGCCCGCATTTTCGAGGCGCGCCGCGAATACGCCGGCGCGGTCGAGGAGTACTTCCGCTGGCTTAACGCCCGTCCCGAGTCGCAGCGCAGCGTCCAGAAATACATCACCAACCTGATCAAAGTCCCCGAGGCGGGCACCCAGATCACCGAGGCGCTGCAACGCATCATCAAGTCGTATCCGAAGCACGAATACGCCCACCGGCTCTATGGCGATCTGCTGCTGGAGTCGGGACGCATCGATTCGGCCTTCGCCGAGTACCGGCGCGCCGATGCCCTCTCCGAGCAGCCCGGCCAGCACCGCCTGTTCGGCATCGAACGCGCCATCGAGACCCGCAAGTACCCGATCGCGCGCACCGAGGCGCTGGCGTTCATCAAGGACTACCCGGCGCACGCCGACCTGTTCCGCGTGCACCTGGCGCTGGCGCGCGCCGAATTGGCGCTCGGCAACGCCGACGTCGCCGTCGATATGCTCAAGAAGCTGGCGGCGCAGTTCCCGGTGATGCAGGAGCGGCTGCGCATCTACTACGAGATCGCCGAAGTCTATCGCCGCTACACTCCCGACAAGGACTCGGCGGCCGCCTACTTCAATGCGATCATCAGCCAGCCGGAACGCTCGCTGGAACGCACCTCGGCCTGGCTGCGGCTCGGCGAGCTGGCAATCTACCACGGCGACCTGGCCCGGGCCGAGTCGGCGTTTGTGCAGGCGGGAAACTCGCCCGCCCCGGCCCTGCGCGAGGAGATCGCCTTCCGTCAGGCGGAATTGCTTTTTCTGCGGGGCGACTACGACGGCTGCGCCACCAAGATGAAGGAATTCATGAAGCAGTTCCCGCGCGGGCTGTTTGTCAACGACGCCATCAAGTACACCACGCTCATCACCGATGGCCGCGATGAGATGAACTGGTCGCTGAACCGTTTCGCCGCCGGGCTGCTGTTTTTGCGCCGCGAGATGCGCGATTCGGCGTTGGCCGCTTTCGGCCAGCTGGCCGCCGATTCCGCCAACCGCCTGGCCGATGTCGCCCAGTACTCCACCGGCGAAGTCTATGAGTCCGCCGCCGCCTTCGAGCGCGCCATCGATTCCTACCGCGCGCTGATTGCCCGATTTCCCGGGAGTTTCATGGTCCCGCGGGCCTGGGCGCGCATCGGCGAGGTCTACGCCGACTCGCTGGGGAACGCCACCGAGGCGCGCGTCGCCTACCAGGTTATCCTGACTGACTTCAAGTCATCGCCGGTCGTGGAGGAAGCGCGGCGCCGTCTGCAGAACCTGCCGGTGCCCTGAGCCCGGCGACCGGCGCGCCGACGTTTCACTCTAATCGCAATTCCATCGTCCGCACCCGCGGTCCGGCGGCTGGGTCGGTCCACGCCACGATCAGCCGTGACCCATCGTACGCCATTCGCGGAAACCCGCTCTCGCGGTCGGCCGAGGTCTCGGCTACCGTCGTCGGCATCCGCAACTGCCCGTCGGCGGTCACCACCCGCATCATGATTTTGGTCTGCCCGCCGGTCGGCTGCAACCAAAGAACAGCGGCGCGGTCCTTGTCCAGAAGCGCGACATCCACACGTCCCAACGGCTTGCCTTGATCCAGACGCAGCGGCGCGGCAAACGATCCGCCGCCGTCCCGTGAAAACGCCGCATAGACACGGGCGGAGTCATTGGCGCCCATCGTGAACCAGGCCGCGACCACCGTTTGGTCCAAAGCGTCCAGCGCCGGTCCGTTGACCGGACAGCCAGCGATCTTCCAGTTGTCGGCATGCACGCTCATCGGTTCCGACCAGCGTCCTCCCTGACGGCGCACCGATCCGATGTCGCGGATCTCGGCATCGCTGCGATCACGGTAGGCCGCCACCAGCGCGCCATTTGCGCCACGCGCCAGCGCCGTCTGACAGCAGTCGCAGACACGTCCGTCGAGCAACGCCTCGCTTTCGAGCTTGCCGTCGCCGTCGATATGGGCCGCGCGCAGTGTCATCGGCCCATCGGGCTTGACCATCTCGCGCCCGTCGAGCCAGATGGCGTCAAACCCGCCATCCGGATGCGCCACGATCGAGACAAATCCATGCTCGGTCTCGGTCTTGTCCTCGTGGGGGATGAAGGGCGGCGACCAGCGGCGGCCGCCGTCGGAGGAGAAGGCGAGCCGGACACCGTAGGCGTAAGTGTCCCCGCCATTCTTCTGCAGCCAACTGGCCAGCATCCGTCCACCGGGTCCGACCGCCAGCGCCGGGAAATCGGCCCAGTTGACAAACCAGCCCCGGCCAGTGGCCACCGGACGCGCCGGCTCGAAGCCGGCGCTGTCGAACTTGGCGACAAAGAGCGTGTGCGTGGTGTCGGGGTTCTTCTGAATCCAACTCATATAGAGGAATCCATCCAGCCCGCGCGTCAAATTCGGTTCGCCCGTGCCGATCCCGGCCGGCGAAGCCACCTCGCGCACCATGACGCTGAGCGGCAGTTCGGACTGCGCGCCCGCCCGCCCGGCCGTGATCAAGACGACAGCGACGATGAACACAAGATACCGGCTCATTTCAATTCCCTTTCCTGCCCCGGACGATGGTACGACGCGCCGGCGCCAAAAGCAAAGCGGCCGTCCGGTCGGGACGGCCGCCGCGAACTTCTGTCCGGGTGCGATCAGACCGTGGTGCGGACCGGGATGTCTTTACGGTTCCTGCCGGTATCGGTTTTCTGGCGCAGGGCGAAGACTTCCTCCTCCAGGGCCAGGATCCGCGCCGCCTGCTGCTCGAAGGTCCGCAGGCGCATCTTGGTCGTCGTCCGCACCAGCAGGCCGAGCGAGACCAGCATGAATAAGACCGAGTTCACCTGGCGGAAAATCTCGCCGTAATTGAACAGGCTGTCGAGAAATGCCAGGATTCCGAGAGAGAACAGCAGTGCGCACCAGCCGAACATGACGGCCTCCCCGATGGATCGTTGCCTGATTGTGCCCAACGGACCGTCCCTTTTGGGTTGTCGCGGTCCACTTCGGGCATTACCTTAACCGCCTTTGAGTTATCGGCATTTCGCGGTATGGACTTAACCACGGGGAAACGGCGAAGGGGTCAGACGGTAAAACGCGGAAACGATGAGATAGCGACAAGTCGCCGACCCGCTCCCTCCCGAGACCCCAACCCCGTCCGACTGAGGACCTGCAATGGATGAAGCCCGGTTCAAACGCGCGCAGTATGTCCTGTTTGGGGTCATCACGCTCTTCACGCTGATCGTGTATTCGATGACGGTGGCGCCGACTTTGTCCTACTGGGACTGCGGCGAGTTCATTGCCTGCTCTTACATCCTCGGCGTGCCGCATCCGCCCGGCACGCCCCTGTTCGTGGTGTTGGGACGGGTCTTCAGTCTGTTGCCGATTTCTTCCGACATCGCCGTGCGTGTCAATTACATGTCGGTGATCACCGAGGCCTTTGCCGCCGCCTTCGCCTTCCTGATCATCGTGCGGATGATCCGCCAGGGCCTGGGCGCGCTGCCCGGCATGGTGATGGAGAAATGGCAGGCGGTGGTTGCCCTCGGCTGCGGTGTCTCCGGTGCCCTGTTCATGGCGTTTTCCACCACCCACTGGAACAACGCGGTCGAGGCCGAAGTCTATGGCGCCTCAATGTTGCTGATCATGATCCTGGTCTGGCTGGCCATGGTCTGGGCCGACCGCCGCGGCGAACCGCATGATGACCGCTTCCTGGTGGCGATCTCGTACTTCGCCCTGCTGTCGCTGGGCATCCACATGACCACCTACCTGGCGATGCCGGTGATCTTCCTGTTCATTGTTTTCGTCGATGGACGTCTGCGGCGCGATTGGCGGTTCTGGGTCTCGGGCATCGTGCTGTTCCTCGTGGCGGTTGATCTGATGATGTTCCTCATCGCCGCCGGTCTCTGGGCGGCGCTCAGTGTGGTCATGGCCATCAGCACCCGCGGCACCGGCGCCCGATGGGGGCTGATCGCCGCGCTCATGGTCGCCGGATGGGTCGGCTACACCAGCCAACTCTACCTGCCCATCCGTTCGGCGCAGGATCCCTGGATCGATGAGAACAATCCTGAGACCTTCCAGGCCTTCCGGGGATTTCTGGAGCGCAAGCAGTACGGCCAGACCTCGATGGTCGCGCGCATGTTCGACCGCCGCGGCACCTGGGCCAACCAGTTCGGCGACCATCCGCACATGGGCTTCTACCGCTACTGGAAAAACCAGTACGGGTTCGGCGGCTGGGCAATGCTGGGCGTGATTGCGCTGGGCTTTTATGGCGCCTGGTGGCTCTGGCGGCGCTCGCCGGCGTGGGCGTCGATGCTGGTGTTGCTCTTCCTGGTCGGATCGGTCGGCCTCATCCTGTACATGAACTTCGCCGACGGCACCCAGTACCAGCGATTGCAACCCGACGCCTACATGGAAGTGCGCCACCGCGACTACTTCTTTACCCCCGGGTACATCGTCTTCGGGATGATGATGGGGCTCGGCTTCGGCGCGATCGCCGCGCAGCTGGCCAAACGCGGCGCCAATGGCATCCGCATGGCCATGGCCGTGGCTGTGATCGCCGCCGTGTTGCCCTTGCGCGCCATGGCGGCCAACTGGACCGACGCCGACCGTTCGCGCAACTACACCCCCTACGACTACGCCTGGAATCTCCTGCAGTCGTGCAAGCCCAACGCCATTCTCTTCACATCGGGCGACAACGACACCTTCCCGCTGTGGTGCCTGCAGGAGGTCTACAAGGTTCGCAAGGACATCACCATCGTCAATCTCTCGCTGGTGCAGACCGACTGGTACATCTACCAGTTGAAGCACATGTGGAGCCCGAAGGAGTACCCGCCGCTGGTCACGTTCGACGACGACCAGATCCTCTGGACCGTCTTCGATCCCTCGCTGGGCGTCAGGCGGCCAAAGGAACCCTACAAGGACCCTGTCTCCGGCAATCGGCACTTCCTGTTCTTCACGCGCGACGGCGACCGGGCGGTGTCTGTCGCCATGATGATGGTCGAGCATATCATCATGAACAACGCTTGGCGGCGCCCGGTGTACTTCTCCTCCAATCCGGCGGACAAATCCCGCCTCGGGCTGGAGAATCACACCCGCATCGTCGGACAGGTCTTTGAAGTCACACGCGATGACGTGCGTATGGAGTTCGACTGGCCGGTGATGGACAGTCTGATGGCCAATGTCTACCAGTACCGCTCCTACGACGACCCGACCATCGGCCTCGACGACAACGCCGTCGGGCTGGGGGTGGCCTTCCCCGAGCGCATGTTCGCCCTCGGCGAATACTGGCGCCGCGAGGGGGACACCGCCCGCTGGGAGTTCTGGCTGCGCAAGGCGCAGCAGCACTTCCCGTTCTATTCCCGCGCGCATGAGCAACTGGCCACCTTTTATGGCCTCAAGGGCGACAGCGTCACCGCGCGGCAGTTCATCAAGGACGGCCTGGCCATCGTCAGCCGCTATGTCGAGGAGATGCCCGACAACCGGCTCTACTGGTATTTCAAGGGGCAGATGGCGGAGCTGGACGAGAATTTGGACTTGGCGGAGGAATGCCTGGCCAAGGCCTTCTGGATCAACCCGAACGACAACGTTATGTACGGCGAGTATGTGAGTCTGTTGCAACGGCGGGGCAAGGCGGCCGAGGCCGCGCGCGCCGCGCGCAAGTATTTGACCTATTACCCCAACGATCAGCGCGCCCGCCAGGTGGCCGCGATGCGACCGTAGGGGAGACCGACACCGAGATCCTGACGCGGCCCGGTCTCACACCCGTGAGCCGGGCCGCTGTGTGACGATCCGATGACCACGCCGACCGCCCGTCCGAAGATCCTCGCCTGCGTCTTCGTCTACAACGAGGGCGCGAAGCTGGCCGATACGCTGGCGCGTTTCCCCGCCGAACGCGACTACGATGTGCTGGTGGTCGATGACGGCTCCACCGACGGCGCCGGGGAAATTGTGGCGAGATTTCCGTTCGCCTACCTGCGCCACGAAACCAACCGCGGCATCGGCGCCGCCTTCCGCACCGCCTTCCGCTACGCCTTTGAGCACGGCTATGAAATCTTCGTGCCGATGGCCGGCAACGGCAAGATGCATCCCGCCGACATCCCATCGCTGGTCGGGCCGATCCTGTCGGGGAAGTTCGATTACGTGCAGGGCTCGCGTTATCTGGCCGGGGGGCGTCATGAAAACCTGCCGCTGTTTCGCCGGCTCGCCATTCCGGTGGTCTCCTGGCTGATCGGCGTCATGACCGGCTTTCACTCCAGCGATGTCACCTGCGGCTTCCGCGCCTACCGGCTTGAGATCGTGCAACGTCTCGAACTGGATATCGACCAGCCGTGGCTGGACAAGTACGAGATGGAATACTACATCCATTACTACGCCATCAAGCTCGGCTACCGCGTCACCGAGGCCCCGGTCGCCATGACCTACCCCGCCTCGAAGAAGAACTACAGCAAGATTCCCGCGATTTCCGGCTGGTGGTCGATGCTACGCCCGTGGGTATTTCTGTACCTGGGGCTGAAGAAGTAACAGCACTCACAGATCCCGTTCTCGTGGAGGGCGAGGCTCCCGCCGAGCCTGCTCTGCATCTCGGGGCGACAGCTGAGAAGCACTAATCCCGCTCCGAAAGATGATTGGCACGACCGCGCCTCGGAAAAACATAAGACCAGAAGGTCCAATTGGACCTATGAGACCAATCCCATGGCGCGGATTCCATCCCATGGCGGCTACAGAAACCTGAAGTCGTTTCAGCAGGTCGAAGCGGTCTATGATGCCACGGTCCGGTTCTGTGAGCGCTTCATCGACAAACGCTCGCGCCTGCATGATCAGATGGTGCAGACGGCGCGCAGCGGACGGCAAAGAGCGAGATTGCTTCGTCCCTTCGGTCCTCGCAATGACATTGAATAGGCAGCCAGACCTCCGGGACATCAAAGAAGATGGAGCTTAAGCTCATCGGAGTGGCAAGGGCCAGTCTCGAAGAGTTGTTGCTCGACTACCGGGACTTTCTCAGGCAGCGCGACTTGCCACGATGGCCCAAGGATCACCCGACCGCTCAGCAAATCTGCAAGCTGGCCTACGCCGAGAATCGGTCCGATTTGACCTATAGGACCTATGTCGAAGAGCGGCCGCATAAAGTGGCCGCCAATACGCTGATATGTCTCATCCATCAGGCCAACTTCCTCCTCGACTGCCAACTCCGGCAACTCGAAGCGGCCTTTGTCAATGAAGGTGGCTTTACCGAGCGGCTCTACCGCATGCGCAGCGAAAAAAGAAAAAAGCAAGAATAGGTTCTACTGGACCAATAGGGCCTACTTGCAGCGGCAGGCCGCCAGGATGCTTTGCCGCTCTTCGGCCGTGGTGTGCTGATCCAGTAGCGGGTAGAGGAAGTTGCGCTCGCGCATGTCGTGGTGCTCCATGAGGCGCTTGAGTTCGTACTGACGTTCCAGGATGTGCAGGATCGCGCGGCGGTCGGGCGCGGCCGATTCGAGCGCGGCGAGTTTGTCGCCGATCTCGCGCAGAAACAGGCGCATCTTGTTGTGCTCGGCCAGGAATAGCTCAACCGTGCCGCCTTGCGGGATCGGCACACGTTCCGCATAGACGGGCAGCATCTCCCGTTCCTCATCCTCCGCATGCGCCAGCAGTCCCCCGGCAAACGCATGCCAAAGCGGCAACGCCTCCTCCAAGCGCGACTCCATCAGCGCGATCTGGTGATCGATCAGAGTCTCATCCAGATGGTGATGAATTTCGAGAAGGGACATGAAAGAGTCGGGATTGCTCATTGCCTTTCCTCAAAGTCGTGACTTAAGTATAAGTCCTATATGATCTTATATGAAATACAAAAAACAGCAACCACGGCTCGTCTTTTGGTGTATTATTTACCCTCAGGTAATTACTGTGAGGTAATTAATGCCCATTACGCCGATCCAACAGGATTATCTCGAGGTCATCTACCGCCTCTCCCTCGACAATGCCGGCGTGCGCACCACCGATATCGCGGAACGACTCGGGTGCCGTCTGCCGACCGTGACCCGCACCGTGCGTCGTATGGCTGAAGCGGGGTTCATCGAACACCGCGCGCGTGGACTGGTGCGGCTATCTGACCTCGGACGGCGCACCGCCGAGAATCTGACCCACCGCCACGCCGACACCGTCAGCTTCCTAGTCGACATCCTCGGCATGTCACCCGATGACGCCGAACGCGACGCCTGCCAGATCGAGCATGGCCTCTCGCCTCTGGCGGCGCAGCGGCTGCACGAGTTTCTCGAGTATGTCCAAGACCTCACACCGGCGCAGCGCGAGCCGATGGTCCGCTTTGCGCGCACCGCATCGACATCGATCGCCGATTTCGAGCATCTGCCCGCCGGACGGACCGCCGGCTGGCGTGGGTAGAATGAAGGGAAAAACCCGTGAAGGCATGGAAATTGAAATCTCCGCTCCTGATGGTCGCGTCTGTCTTGGTGCTGTCGCATTCGATTGGCTGCGGCGAGCCAAGAGTCGATCGTGGTCGCAACCTGGCCGCGCGTCCGATTCGCGTGCTGGCCACCACCGGGATGATCGCCGATCTCGCGGCGCAGGTGGGGGGGGAGCGGGTCCGGGTCGACGCGCTAATGGGCCCCGGTGTCGACCCGCATCTCTACAAGGCCAGCGAAGGAGATGTCCAGCGCCTGGCCGGCGCAGACATCATCTTCTACAATGGCCTGCACCTGGAAGGGGCGATGGCCGACGTCTTTGAGCGCATGGCCGCGCGTGTGCCTACAGTGGCGGTGACCGACGGGATTGACCGCAGCCGGCTGGCCGCGCCGCCCGAGTTTGCCGGCAACTACGATCCGCATGTCTGGTTCGATGTCAGAATGTGGATGGAGGCGCTGGAGACAGTCCGTGCCGCGTACATCGCGCTCGATTCGGCCCACGCGGCAGTCTACGACGCCAATGCGGCGCGGTACCGCGATTCGCTGGCGGCCCTTCATGAGTTTGTGCTCGCCCAGGCGGCGCGTCTGCCCGCGGCACAACGTGTCCTGATCACCGCGCACGATGCCTTCCACTACTTTGGGCGCGCGTATGGTTTCGACGTCCGCGGGTTGCAGGGAGTATCGACGGTCACCGAAGCGGGGACCGCCGATGTGCAGACGCTGGCGCAGTTCATCGCCGAGCGGCGCATTCCGGCGATCTTCGTCGAATCGTCGGTGCCGACCCGCAGCATCGAGGCCGTGCAGGCGGCGGTCCGGGCGGGCGGTTTCGAGGTCGCCATCGGCGGCCAGCTTTACTCCGATGCCATGGGCAGCCCCGGCACACCCGAAGGCACATACCTCGGGATGGTGCGTTACAACATCATGACAATCGTCGCAGCGCTTGCGCGCGGCGGCGACTCCGCGGCCGGAGAGGCATCATGAAGGCACCGCTGGCCATCGAGGTCAACGATCTCACTGTCGCTTACCGCGACAAACCCGTCCTCTGGGACATCGATCTGGCTGTGCCCGGCGGCGTGCTGATGGCGATTGTCGGCCCCAACGGGGCGGGAAAGACCACCCTGATCAAGGCGATCCTCGGCGTGGTGAAGCCCGCGGCAGGACGGATCCTTGTCTTGGGACAACCGCTGGCGCGGGTGCGCCGTCGTCTGGGGTATGTGCCGCAGCACGGCAGCGTCGATTGGGACTTTCCCACCGATGTGCTCGATGTGGTGATGATGGGGCGCTACGGCGCCTTGGGCTGGCTGCGTCGTCCGGGCGCGCGCGAGCGCGAATGGGCGCTGGCGGCGTTGGAGCAGGTCGGCATGGCCGCCTTCCGCCACCGTCAGATCAGCCAGTTGTCCGGCGGGCAGCGGCAACGTGTCTTCATTGCGCGCGCCTTGGTGCAGGATGCGGACATCTATCTCATGGATGAGCCGTTCCAGGGCGTTGACGCCACCACCGAGCGGGCCATTGTCGACTTACTGCGCGCGCTGCGTGAGCGCGGTAAGACCGTTCTGGTCGTGCATCATGATCTGCAGACCTGTCCGGAGTACTTTGATTGGGTCACACTTCTCAATGTTCGACGAATCGCCTCCGGGCCGATGGCCGAGGCCTTCACCGATGTCAACCTGCGCGCCGCCTATGGCGGCAAGGCGGCATTGACCACCGGCGCGGCAATCTTGTCGGGGCCGGAAACAGCGCCGGCGCCGCGAACCGTGACACGATAGCCATGGAGTGGTGGTCGTCGTCCTGGTTGGGTGATTACACCCTGCGCACTGTCGCGCTGGGCGCGCTGATTCTCGGTGCGACCGCCGGCGCGCTGGGCGCATTGGCGGTCCTGCGTCGCCAGAGTCTGTTGGGCGATGCGGTCTCGCACACCGCGCTGCCCGGCATCGCGCTGGCATTTCTGCTCACGGGCTCGAAGGCGCCCATGGTGCTGCTGATCGGCGCGGCGTTGGCGGGGTGGGCCGCGACGCTGGTGATCATTGGCATCGTGCGGACGACGCGGGTCAAGTATGACACCGCTCTGGGCCTGACGTTGTCGGTTTTCTTCGGGCTGGGATTGGTGCTGCTCTCGCTGATCCAGAAACGTCCCGATGCGCGTCAAGCCGGGCTCGACAAATTCCTCTTCGGTCAGGCCTCGGCCGTACTGGCCGAGGATGTGCGTGTTATGGCGCTGTTCGGCGCGGCGGCCCTGGCGGTGGTGTTGCTATTGTGGAAAGAATTCAAACTGCTGGCCTTCGATCCCGACTACGCTCAGGTACAGGGGTTCCGTGTGACCGCGATCGATGTGGCGCTGACCACAGTGCTGGTAATTGGGATCGTGCTCGGACTGCAGATGGTGGGCGTGGTGTTGATGAGCGCGATGGTGGTGGCGCCGGCGGTGGCGGCGCGGCAGTGGACCGACCGATTCGGGGTCATGATCCTGTTGTCGGGGCTTTTTGGCGCGCTGGCCGGGGTCGGGGGGGCGACGGCCTCCAGTCTCGCCCTGCGAGTGCCGACCGGTCCGGCCATCGTGCTTTGTGTCGGCGTGCTGGTGGCGGTCTCGCTGTTGTGTGCGCCGCGCCGCGGCCTGCTGTGGACCCGCATCGCCCAACGCCGCCGCGACCGACGATTTCAGGAACAGGCGACGTTGCTTGATCTGTACACATTGGCGCGACAGCATCCCGATGCCGTCCACGCGCACGATGTCGGAGTCGTGCGGTCGATGAGCGTCGAGCCGGCCGGGACTCGGCGCGCGCTGCGCGCGCTGCGTGCCGCTGGTCTGGTCGCGCGCGATCCCGCGGGACGGTGGCATCTGACCGCCGCGGGTTATGTCCGGGCCGAACAGGTGCTGCGTGAGCGCGGCCGGGAGGTGGCGGATGACTGCACCGCAGATTGAGATACAACTGGTTGCGATCGCGGTCGCGGTGGCCTGCGCGCTGCCCGGCGTGTTTCTCGTCCTGCGGCGCATGGCGATGATGAGCGACGCCATCAGCCACACCATTCTGTTGGGCATCGTCCTCGCGTTCTTTGTGGTGGAAGACCTGACATCGCCGTTCCTGATTCTGTCCGCGGCCGCCACCGGCGTGGCGACCGTCGCCGCCGTCGAGACGTTGCATCGCAGCGGCCGCGTGCGCGAGGATGCGGCGATCGGGCTGATCTTCCCGATCTTCTTCAGCGCCGCTGTAATCCTGATTGCCCGTTACGCCGGCAGCGTCCACTTGGACACCGACGCGGTTCTCCTGGGGGAACTCGCATTTGTGCCGTTCGACCGTCTGGTGGTGGGCGGACTGGATCTGGGGCCGAAGGCGCTGGCGGTGATTCTGGGAATTGTGCTGCTTAACGCGGCCTTTCTCGGAGTTTTCTATAAGGAACTGAAAGTCGCGACGTTTGATCCCCCGTTGGCGGCGGCACTGGGGCTGTCTCCCGTGCTCTTGCATTACGCGCTCATGAGCGTGGTGTCGATCACCGCGGTAGGAGCGTTTCAGGCCGTTGGTTCGATCCTGGTCGTGGCGCTGATGATCGCGCCGCCGGCGACCGCTTACCTGATCACCGACCGGTTGCCCCGCATGCTGGCTTGGAGTGTCGGGGCGGCAGTTGCGGCGGCGCTGTCGGGGTACTGGGTGGCGCATCTGCTCGATGCATCCATCGCCGGGTCGATGGCATCGATGGCGGGCGTCATCTTCCTGGCGGCCTTCCTGTTCGCGCCGGTGCATGGGGTATTGGCGGCGGTTCGGCGCCGATGGCGCCAACGCCAGGAATTCGCCGCAGCGATGCTGGCCATCCATCTGCTTTCGCACGAAGACTCGCCGGAGGCCGCCACCGAGTGCCACGAAGATCATCTTGGCGAGCATCTGCGCTGGGAGCGCATCTTCGCGTCGCGCGCGGTGGAGGCTGCGATACGCGACGGATTGATTGTCAATCGCGACGGCCACTTGTCGCTCACGCCGCGCGGACGGCAACGGGCGGCCGACTGGATGATCCTATAGGAGGCAAGCATGCGACGAATTAAAACGTTGATCATCGCTGCCATGCTGAGCGGCGGCGGAGCCGAAGCACAGGCAGTGCCGTCGTCAGAGCCGACGGCCATCGGGATCATCGCCGACAATTCGTTTTTCATCGAGGAGGCTTACAATCAGGAGCCCGGCGTGGCACAGCATGTACTTGCCGCTGCCCATTTCCCGGCCCCACGGTCGACCTGGAGTATGGCACTGACGGGGGAATTCCCGCTGCACACGCAACGCCATCAAGGCAGCTGGACGCTCGTCTTTGCGTCGTCCGGCGCGCAGGATAATCTCCGGCCCGCCGACCTGTTGCTGAGTTACCGGCTCCAACTGGATGATGGAGCAGGAGGGGTTGCCATTGCGCCTCGAGTGTCGTTGATCGTGCCGCTCTCCGACGAACGCAGCAGCGTGGGCAATTGGTCGTTCCAGTCAAATCTGCCGGTCAGTATCGATCAATTGCGTCCCCTTGTGGCGCACGTCAATGCCGGCGCGACCTATACCCCGTGCCGCGAAGTGAGAAGTGGGGGCGCGGGCGGATATGTCCCCGGGACGCGGGATCTGATCGATTACAACCTCGGAGCGAGTCTGGCGCTGTTGATCCATCCCCAGGTGAATGTGATGTTCGAGGCTGTGCGCGCGTGGACCGGTTACGTCAACCGCCATGGACGCGCCGCACACGCATCCGAGACGGTAGTCTGCCCCGGCACTAGGGCGGCGATCAACACCGCCGCGGGGCAGATCGTTCCGGGACTCGGTCTGCCTATTCGCTGGTCTGACGAGGGCCGTGATGTTGGGCTCTTCTTGTACTTGTCATTTGAACACGCGAACAACTATCGATTACACGCGCGATGACCCGCGTCGCGATTCTCAACTCGCGGCAGTCGAAGACTCCGGTCGGCGACGATCCCTGGGTGCGGCAAACCTGCCGCGCGGTGCAGCACACCGCCTCCCAGGGTGGGGTCGTTGTTTCGAGCGTCGGGCTGAACACCTGGGAACTGGTGACATGGCTCGGCGGGCATCTGCGCGCGCCGCTGCGGCTGCTCGTCCCCACGACAATGCGCGGAGAGGAACGGACGGGGATTCTCCGACGCTTTGCATTGGATTCGTCGACGGTCGAGTTCGTCGAGGTTCCGGCGGAGAGTTCGCGCTCGGCGAAATCCTGGTGGAATGCGCGAGATCGCGCGATTGTCGCGCAGGCGGACCGGATTGTGCCGGTGTCGGTTCGGCACGATGGCACTTTGGCGCAGTTGCTTGCCGGCGCCACTGACCGCGAAATCGATCCGCAATTTCGTGTGCCGTACAACCTCCGGTCTCACCATGAGCGCGTGCGTCTCGATTCCTCCCGGCTGAATCCGGAGTTGCAAACCTGGTCCGGCGACTGGCTCATCCACTGGACCCGCGCCTGCCATGGTCCCTGGCCCGGCGAGTCCGACGCTGATTACTACGCCGATCTGGTGAATTCGACCGGGGAGTACTGCCGCAGCGCGATCCGCACGCTGGCGCGCATCGTCAGGGAAGGGCGTATCCGGGGTTCCGCGTGGCGGATCGGCGCGCGCGCGACGGTCGTTGCCTTCACGGCGCTGCCGCCGCCCGAATCGCTGTCTCTCGTGCGTTGGCGCCCCCGATGGTCGCGCTGGTCGTTCGAGCCCTATGGGATCGCCATCCGACGCGATGCCCTCATGGCCGCCGGGGCGCGCGCTGTCCAGTACGTCGATGAGCGGCAGTGGCGCGCGCTGCCGGATGATGCGAAGCCACTCGCACATCGCCGCGGCAAGAAAAGCGACATCTGGCCGGCGGAGCGCGAATGGCGCACCGCCGGCGACCTTTCGCTCGACCAGCTTCCGTCCGACGCCGTGCGCCTGCTGGTTCGCAGCGCCGCCGATACCGCTATGCTCCCAGATGGGAACCGCTTCTGTGTGACCGTGCTGGAGCGGGATTAGCCGAAAGAAAAGCCCCCGCGATGGCGGGGGCCTTTCCCCATCAGCTGTTGGAGCAGATTACCGCAGGAAGTCCAATGCGCTGATCTTCTGGCCGATGCAGATCCCCTGCTGCAGGCCGTCCTCGATGGCGGACCGGAAGTGAATGCCGCCATAGAGCCGTGAGATCGCGGCCTCATCGGCCGCGTCGAAAAAGTCATTGAACTGGCGATTGGCCATCGTACCTTCATAGGTGCGGTCCTCAAACGGCATGTGGCCAAACAAATCGGTCAGCACCTGCGCCGCCGCGCCCGACTGCACCGAATGCCCCGAGGTGTACTCGGGGAAAGGCGGGGTGGTAATCGGCGGGTTCCAGCCGGCGTCGAAGACGATGCGGATGCAGGTGATCGGCCGCAGGAGATTGTGCGTGAACTTGGCGCGCCAGCAGGAGAGGAACGATTCGCCGACCGCGATGCCCAGTTTGGCGTAGGCCTCGCAGGCGATATCCAGGCCCCATTCGTTGTCGGTGGTCAGCTGATTGAGGATGGAGAACCAGTGCCCGGGCGGCGTGATCGTCCCGGCGCCGTCGGCCCAGAAGTGGGCAATCACTTCCTGTTCCTCGGTCAGATGGGTTGTGGTGTTGAAGACCTCCGCCATTTCCACGTAGAACGGCGACGCCGGGTTCTCGTCGTAGGGCGGAGGCGGCTCGGGCGCGCACACCGTGGGCAATTCCAGCGCGTAATTGCGCAGTTGCCCCCAGCACGGCTCCAGCGCCGGTGCAAACGCGGGGGGTGTCGGCACCCAGAGCCCGGTGCCCTGCGGCGGCGTGTAGGCGCAGTTGTGATACTGGAAGTAGCCGTCGGTAAAGGCCCAATCGTAGATGGCCACCGCCACCGTCTGGCCGCGCGTCACCGAGCGCTCGAAGGTGGCCTCACCCGCTTCGACTCGAAACTGGTCGGCGAAACTGTCCTCGAGATCGTCGATCAACTGCTTGTTCTCCGCCGAGGCGTCGACGTACAAGCGCCGGGCGATGTCGGCCATCGCGGCGTTGGCCACCGTTGGCCAATGGTAGGCCGCGCTCTGCGCCTTGGGCACCGCGGTCAAGCCATTCAGTTGGCCGACCAGGGATTGATGCGTGCCCAAGCCGGGCACGATCGCTTCATACAGCGTGATGCCCTGGTAGGCGAACGCGCGCGAGGCGATCGGCGGATTCAGTCGTTCGTCGGCGGTGATGTCGAGAAACAAATCAAACCAGGCGGTCACCACTTCCGCGTCATACCGCGCCAGTTCGTTGCGCGGTCCGTCATCGCCATCATCGCTGCAACCTCCGGCCCAACCCACAGCCAGCGCCGCGATGGCGACCAACGCCAACTGACGTGCGTTCCCATATCGTCCCATGCAACCCTCCTGAGATTGTAATCGCGACACACTCTTCGTCGCCACAATAGCGAATCTGGGCGGTCAGGCAAACGGGAGTTTTTTATCTCGATTCACCTTTTTCGGGGACGCGGTGGAGGTAGCGCAGCACATGGGCCTTCTCAATCGTGATCATGCCCTCGCTGACCATGGGGTCGATGGCCGCGACAAACGGATCGATCCTGGCGCGCGAGTCAACGATCTCGACGACGATCGGGAGATCCTCGGAGAGGCGCAGGATGCCGGCGGAATGGATGCGGCTGCTGGCGCCGAAGCCCATGATCCCCCTCAAAACCGTCGCGCCGGCCAGCCCCTGGGCCTTCGCCGCGCGCACGATGGCTTCATAGAGCGGCACGCCCTCCCAACGGTCGCTCTCGCCGATGAAAATCCGCAGCAGACAGCCATCTTCGGGGATGTGCATCTCAGCCTCCCGGCAACAGTCGTGCCATGATGTGGCCGATCCAAACCGCGCCCAGTCCGCAGACGACATTGGCGCCGATATTGAGCAGGGCACGGCCGGCCAGTCCATCGCGCCACAGGGTGAGTGTTTCGTAGCCAAACGAGGAAAAGGTGGTGAACCCACCCAGCACCCCGATGAAGACAAACAGTCGGGCCGATGCCGACAGGACGCCACGATCATCGGCCAAAGTCGACAGAAATCCGATGCCCAGGCACCCGGCCGTATTGATCAACAGCGTGCCGAGGGGGAATCGGCCCTCGAAGAGACGGTGGACCAATCCGCCCGCGCCATAGCGCAGGATGGCGCCCACCATCCCACCCAGACCCACCAGTGCGACCCGCTCGATCAAGGCATCCCTCTCAGTTGGCCACCGGCGCCACGATCCAGAAATCGCGCGGGTAGAGACGGTACAGCCGCACAGTCTCCCCCTCCACCGATTTCAGGTACTTCTCATACGATTCGAACTGCTTCTCCGGTCCGATGACAAAGGGGATGGAGCCGGGCACTTCGTCCTCGGAGACGCCATATCCCGGCAGGATTGCGCCATACACATACGGCATGCGGTCGTGCAACTCACCATAGAGATCGCGCGAATCGCGCAGCGACAGGATGCCCTGCCGGAAGGAACGCACCGCATCGGGGGTAACGCCGTCGGCCAGGTCGGCCGCCATCGCCTCGCCGCGCGTCTCGTAGCGTGAGCCGGAGCGGTACGATCCGAACGCCTGCGCGATCGCATACTCGGCCAGCGACGTGTCGTATGGCGCGTTCTTCAGCTGATCGACGACAAACTGCATCGTCTGCGCCAGATCGGGGCAGCGCTCGGCGTAATAGATGATGCGTCCGGTTGCCTCGTTGGAGCGCAGGCCGTTCGAATAGGCCAGCCCCGCGCCCCAAGTCTTCATGAACATGCTGTGGGCGCCGCCGCCGCCGTAGAGCCGCGCCGAAAGGAAATCGAGCAGACGATCGCGGTCATGGTCGGCGTAACTGGCGCAGGGCGCGGTGTTGATGTGCACACCCGCGCGGGTGTTCTCGTTGACCAAGCCAACGTACACCGGGCGCCCCATACCGGGCGTTCGTTCCTGGAGCCGCTGCACGACGCGCGGGCGGTTGTCGTATGCTTGACGGCGCGACGGCGTCGGGGAAAGCCGGCGCGTGATCTCCTCCAATCGCATCCCCAGCGCCTTCTGATTGGCGGACGAGCCGATGGTGAAGGCGCGGACATTGTCGCCGGCCAGCACCAGCGACATCACGCGGCGCAATTCATCAAGCGCCTGCGCCGGCGGCACTGTCAAATCGGCGACCATCTGTCGGCACAGGTAGTCCCAGTCCGTGCCCAACGTTGCATCGGGAATGTCGGACAGTGACAAGCGCAGGTCCTTGACCGCCTCGTAGGCCAGCGTGCGCGCCGGTTCCGGCAGGTTGGTCAGCGTCTGCGCCGTCTTCTTGCCGCGCGCCGACAACGTCCCCTCGGCTTTTCCCTCCGGCGAAAGCACGCCGACCAGCACCGTCAGATCGTCCCGCGACGCGGTCCGGCCATAGTCGGCCAGCCCATCCATGAATTCGGCGAAGAGCCGCAGCGATGTCTCCGGTCCGGGATCCTTCAGGCGCCAGCGCAGGCGGTGCAACGCATGGGTCTGCGTCAGGAAGGAACCGGTGTGCAGATAGAGCGGATTGGTTTGCCGCCAGTAGGCGTTGGCGGGATCGTCGACCCAGGCTTCCTCGGCGTTGCGCATGGTGTTGCGCGTGTTGGCCAACGCCAGATCGATCGCGTCGCGCAGACGCGGAAGGTTCTCCACCCGCCAATCGGCGGAGAAGATCACCTCGCCGATCCAGCCGATGGCACGCTCCGATTCCGCCAGATCGCTGCCGGCGCCGCGCACGACCAGTTCGGTGCGCTCGGTCCGGGCGTTGGTCGAGTAGTAGGCATACAGTTCAAGGATGTCGCGGCGAATCTGGTCGCGCACCTGGTCGTAGGGAATCGGACGGCCGTCGCGCACGATACCGACATCGGTCAAAAGCGTCGGCAGCGCCGCGGTGTAAAGCAGCAGCTCCTCGGGGACCACATTCATGTTAAAGGCGAGCCCCACGGTGGCGCCCGTCATGTTGTCAAAGGTCGAATTGACCAGCGGTCCGCCGCCGGGGAGACGGTCCACCGCATACCGCAACTGATCGTCCAGCGTCATCGGCGGGTTGTCGATGAACTTCGGCATCGGGATGGTTGCCGCCGCCGCCTCGATGAGCGCGGTCTGCGCGTCGTAGTCGGCGCGGAATTTCTCGATCGCCTCGGCGTCGCTGGCGACGTTGTACTGCCGTTTCAGCTCGGCGATGTAGGCCGCCACCCGCGCTTTTCGTTCCGCTTCGGTCTTCTCCAGCAACGCCGGATCGGGGACCGCCGCCACCGCGTAGGGGAGCGGCGCGTCGATGCGCGCGGTTGCGATCAATGCCCGCCATGGGTTGGCCCCGGAGCTTAACGCCGCCTCGGCGTAGTTCACCTCTTCGTCCAGCGCCAGGGATTTGCGGAATCCCGGCTCCCTCTGCAGACGGCGCAGATGCTCCATCCAGCGCGAACCGGTGCCGCGGTAGCCGAACTGCGGCGGCGAGTTGAGGAATCGACGAATCTCGCGGCGGCGCTCGATGATACGGGCCCTGGCCTGCTCGTTGAAGGCCGCCAGCTCAGTCGAGCCGTCGGGCCAGGAGGCGATCCGCGCGATTTCGCGCATGACCAGGTCGCGCACCCGCAGGATCGTCGAATCGGACAGAGCGTCGCGGCGCACATTGTCGAAGCCGACATACAACGGCTGACCGGGGTCGCTGGAGGTCCAGGCGAAGACCGAACTGGCGCCGATGTCCATCTCGCGCTTCTGCGAATCGATGAATTTCTGATACAAGACCGAGGTCTCATCTCCGGCGAGATTGGCCCAGAGGAGTTCGAGAAGGTATAGGTCATTGTTGGCCAGCGACCGGTTTGGCTGCCAGCCAAAGACCAGCACACCCGGCTCGGCCGGGTTCTGATGCGGGAACCCCACCTGCGTGACCAATCCCGCCGGCGCCGGCTGCGGCGGCGGCACCCGCTCGCGCCCGAAAGCGGGATCCTCGCCGGGCGTCGCGTTCGGCTCCAGTCTGGCGAAGATCGCGCTGGTGCGCGCCAGGCAATCCTCCAGCGAAATGTCATCCGGAATCGCCACGATCATGCACATGTTGTTGAGATGGTGCGTCGCGGAAATGAACCGCCGCATGTCATCCGGCGTCATCGTGCGGATCGAATCCGGATACCCGCCGGCGTCGAGGCACAACGGATGGCGCGGTCCATACTGCAGGATGCCCATCTCACGGAACAGCGGCGACCAGGGGCGCTCGTAGGTCGAGACCATCTCGTTGTAGACCGTTCCCTTTTCCTCCAGCGTATAGGTGCTGTCTTCGGGATTGAACTTCAGCCCCATGTGACAGACCTCGCGGCGAATTTCCTCGTCGCTGAAGGTCGGATAGAGCATCGCTTCGAGTTTCTTCTCCATCAGCTCGAAGAAGACATCGGCGCCCGCCGCGGTGTGGTAGTGGTAGCAGGTCTCCATCTGCATGGTGAAGGCGCTCGAGTTGCCCAACGACATGTCCTCCAGCGAGGCGACATACCGTCCCCGCGTGCCCTTGCCGAGCAGCAGATGCTCGCAGGTGTGCGGCTCGCCCTGGTCGGAGGGCGGCGGCGAATTGACCCACATGAACGCCTGCGGCACCGTCTGAATGCGCAACACATCGAGCACAAAACCCGACGGCACGTGCCGGAAACGCGCTCCCATGGCCGCGCCGGCGCCGTTGTCGTAGACATTGACCACCGCAAAGTCGGCGATCCGTTGATCCTGCCGCAGGCCATCAAAGGCCGGGTCGGCATGGCCGGTGCCGGCCCACGCCAGCGCGGCCAGCGCCGCGGCGGCCGTCAGCGCCACTCCAGACTGGGACATACGCACTCCTCTATTCGTGATGGAACACACATTGATTGCAACGGAACGGCGCGCGTCGGCGCGCGCGCCATCGCCAGAATCCTACGCGGCACTCCGGCGGGAGTTTCAAAGAGTTGTCTGCCACGGGGGGAATCAAGACAAAAGGCCGGGCATCACGCCCGGCCTTTCCAACGTGCCTCGCGGGGCGCGGGTCACAGGTCGCAGGGATTGCAGAAGGTGGGCGCTTGCCCGCGGAAGGCCACATCAATGATTCGCACCACATCGACCACGTCACTGGCCCCGGAGCAGTTCACGTCGGTCCGTCCGCCCGGATTGGGGAAGCAATCGACGTCCAGAATCGGATCGTTTCCGCGGAAAGCCACGCCGATGACCGAGATCACATCGACGACATCGGTCAGGCCATTGCAGGCCGGATCGGCAGAGCAGGGGCATTGACAACCATTGGCCACGGTGACCACGATCGGCAACGAATCGATGAGCGCGCCGTCGGTCACCGTGCAATTCAGCAGGTACTCGCCCGACTGCGTGTAGTCTGGGAGAAAATCCACGGTCGCCGTGCCATCGCCGTGATCAGTCAGCACGGCATTGGCCAAGGGCGAGATGGCAAAGGACAGCGCCGTCAAATTCGAATCGAACGCGGTCAGGCCGAACGCCAGCGGCTCGCCTTCGGTGACCCAGACCGAATCGGGCCCGTCGATGACAGGCGCAAACGACACTGACAGCACACGCAACGCCGCCGCGGCGTTGATCCGTCCCCAGCCGTGGTAAATGTCGAATCCGGGCGTGTCCTCGCCGGGACGCCCCACCTGGTCGTCGGCCGTGCGCGTGAGAATGTGCAGCACGGAATCGGCGGGCCAGCCGGGTCGCAGACCCAGCATCAGCGAGATCAATCCGGAGACATGCGGTGTGGCCATCGATGTTCCGCAGAGGTTGGCGTAGCCACCCCAGGCCACCGGATAGGTGCTCCAGACATTGTCCCCGGGGGCACACACGTCGATCCAGGCGCCATAGTTGGAACCGGAGGACGGCGAGTAGCAGAAGGGATCGGCGCGTAGGTCGTCGGAGTCGGTGGCGCCGACCGAGATGACGCCGTTGAACGCCGCCGGCCAATGCTGGGCCCCGACATCATCGTTGCCCATGGCCGCCACCACGATCACGCCGAGGGATTCAGCGTAAGCGACCGCGGTCGATTCCACCAGCGCCGGCGCGCCGAGATGTCCCAGCGACATGCTGATCACCTGCGCGCCCTCATCGGCGGCATACACGATGCCGTTGGCCACCGAGGAGGCCGTCCCCGAGCCGTCGGCGCCGAGCACACGCACCGCCATGATCCGGCAGTGCCAATTAACGCCCGCGATGCCGATGCCGTTGTTGCCGGTGCCCGCGGCAATGCCCGCGACATGGGTGCCGTGGCCGTTGTCGTCATTGGTGGCGTTGTTGTCGTTGATGAAATTCCAGCCGAAACCGTCGTCGACAAAGCCGTTGCCGTCGTTGTCCTCCTCGTCAAACTCCTCGCCGGGGTTCATCCACAACCGGCCCTGGAACTCCGGATGCGAGGGATCGATCCCCGTGTCGATAATGGCCAGCACGATGCTCGAATCGCCGGTGGTGTACTCCCACGCCGCGTCCATGTCAATGTCGGCGTCCGCGGTGCCGGGATCAAAGGGCGGTTGCGTGCCCGTATTGCGCAGCGCGTACTGGGCGGATGCGAAGTAGGTGTCGTTGGGGACAACCGCCGACCCGACCGCCCGTACCACCGCGTCAAATTCCGCGGCTTCAACATCAGGCGAGCGCTTCAGCTCTGCCAGGATCGCATCGGGATCGGCCCCGGCGGGGACGGTGACGGCCACAAAGTCATGCAGCCCCATGCGGCGCGCCAACGAGCGCTGGGAAGCGGTCGTTCGGGCTGGAGAAATCAACTGCTCGGCCCGTTCGATTTTCAGCGCCGCGACGGCGCGGTCGAAATCGCCGCGGCCGCTGCGCCCTTTGGTAATGGTTTGATCCGCGTTCAGGCTGGGGACCAGGCGGACAATAATTCGCGAACGGTCCACCTCGGCCTGGGCTGTCGGCGACAATCCGAGCAGCAGCCATAACGTGAACACAGCGGCAACAGTCTTCGTCATCAAATCGGCCCTTTATTGATCGGGTTCCCCATCAGTGTTGATCAACGGGGTTTGCACTCTTAGAGCGCGCACGGATCGCACACCGGCGGGCCGCCGCGGAAAACCACGTCCACGGCCCGGACCACGTCGAGGATGTCGATCTGGCCATTACATGTATAATCGGCACGAGTCGCATGCGGACAACCGGGGTCGCTGGCCGCCGGCGCTCCGGCACGGAACGCCACATTGACGACCCCCACTACGTCCGTGATGTCGAGCACTCCGTTCGCGTTCAAATCGCCATGCAGGGTGCAGTCACAGGCCGGCACGGCGGTGACCGTGCCGGGCGCGAAGTAGTCCGGGTATCCGTCGTCGAAGACGCTGACCAGACGCAGCCGGGTCGAACTTCCCAGCCAGGCGGTGTCCAGGACATCGGCCTGATTACCCGGGCCGTCACCGGCACGCACCCACAACCAGGCAACCACGCCCGACCCTGGGGCCAGAGGCGGAGAGCCGCCGCCGTTGTCGGCCCGTAGGGTATACCCCGCGATGCCCGAGGGACGGGCGTCGTAGGCGATCTGCAGATACTCGAAGTAGTCCGTGCGCGGACCACGGGTCAGCGAATCGATGGCGATGGGCGCCGGACCGCTCAACACGAATGGCAGATAGATGTCCCGCACCGGATGGCTGTTGGACAGCGTGATCGGGATCGCCCCCGATTCCCCCGACTGCAGCATCACATCGCCGTACCAGACGGAGTCGACCGGGTCAAACAGTGTCGCCAACGCCGCCCGCAGATTCGGTCGCGGCCCGATGTGGCGCGTGAGAAGGGGGAATTGCTGCGGCGAACCGGTGTTGATGAGCAGATTCCGGATCGTGTCGGCATCCGGCACAATCCCGAGCATCTGCTGGAACACGCCGGACACACACAACACCGCGCCGGTGACGATCGGCGAGGCCGATGACGTCCCGGAGAATCCGGCGGTGTAGTAGTAGTCGATCCCGCCCGCGTTGTAGAGATCGCCATACCCGAGCGTGTACACGAGGATGCCGTACCCCTGCAGGTCGACCCGCTGGCCATAGTTGGAAAAGGTCAGCGGTGACCGGTCATTGTCGGTGGAATTCGGCGGGTTGCCCGCGCCGCAGATGATCGCGTGCGAATACCGGTAGGCCGGGTGGAAGAGACTGTCATACATGGGATCGTCGAAATTCTCCGATCCATTCCCCGCCGCCTCGCAGACAATCACGCCGTTGGCCCAGGCATAGAGCATGGCGTCGAAATTGTCCTGCCAGTACTCCATTGCGACATACCCGGCCTGGTCGTCACGGCCTTGGAAGTTGTAATGGGGGCCGGGGGCATGCAGTTCGATCAGGATGGCGTCGCCGGGATTGGAGGAATCGGTCGCCAGCACAATCGCGCTGGCCGTCGACATGGTCCACACCGACGAGATGCCGATGTCGGTCTCGTACGCGATGCCGGTCATGCCGATGCCGTTGCGGCCGGCGGCCATCTCGCCCAGCACCGCCGTGCCATGGTGGGTGTCATTCTGTGGATTGAATCCGATCACCACCGCCGACGGTCCGCCGGGCAGGTCCTCATGCGTCAGCTGCCAGCCGTACTCGACGTCGATGATCTGCGTCCCGATGCCCGTGCCGCCGGGCAGTGTCCATGCCGCCCGCGCGTCGACGCCGCCGGGCGCGGCGCCGAGATACAACTGGCCCGCTTCAAAGTTCGGGGTCGTGGCCGCGGGCGCGTATTGATGCAACCCCGATGAGTCCGTGCCGCGCAGACGCGCCACTTCGGGACGCGGCGCAAAGTAGGCCAGCTCGACTTCGTCGAGCGAATTCAACTCATCAATCAGCTCCGTGGCCAACAATGGGTCCGCAAGCGGGAGCCGGAAATACAGTGACAAGTCGGGCAGCAACGCGCGGACCCGATCTTCCGCCGTCAGCCGGCGGCCGCGCATGGTCTCCGGATCGCCGGGGACCGAGGGAAGCGGGCTCGGCAGCCCCCGTCGGTTGAAGGCGTTGACCACACGGGCGGCATTGGCGTGACCCAGACGCGCCCGGCCGGAATGCACGGTCAGCCCTTCGCGGAACTTCACCACCACATCGCCGGGCGGAGCCAGCGGACTGATCGTGGCCTTGGCCGGACGCGCGACCCGACGCAACGGCGCGTATCCGCGTGTATCCCGCGCGGCCCGGGCCGCTTCAGTTGTGATCAGGAAAACGACAAGCGCCGCGAACCAGGCCGCACATCGGAGCAAACGCACTTCTACACCTCGCATGTCGATCTCACGCACACAAAGAGCGGAACGTCCGGTTGATTCGATTCAGTTGTCCAATGCCTCAAGGGTCAACGGTCTGAGGTACCTGGCGGATGGGCGGCGGCCGGGTGACAGCCCCCATTCTGTTGTAATATAATCACTTTCGTGGAACTGTCAATCGACCGGCCTGCAAGATCCTGTCCGCGCCAGTGCCTCTTAGGCCATGCGGCCCAATCGAATCGGAGCAAAGCGGGTTAAATCCCTTTTCTTTTTGTCACCCCTGTGGTATTTGAGCGCCGATGTCCGACCAACCCATCGCCTTGGCGCCGCCCTTGTCGCGCCTGATTGCCGCGTTGCCGCCGAGCACGCCCTTTGTCGCGCCCGAGGCGCTGGAACGTGCCCACGGGATTCCCTTGCGGTTGCGGCTGGGCGCCAACGAGAGCGCCTTCGGGATTTCGCCGCGCGCGTGGACGGCGATGCAGGAGGCCATCGCCGCGGTTGGCTGGTATGGCGACCCTGAATCGTATGCTCTGCGCGCCGCGCTGGCAAAGAACCTGGGAATCGGCATCGACCATCTCTTGATCGGCAACGGCATTGATGGGCTGCTCGGCTATGTGGTGCGCGCGCTGGTTGATCCCGGCGATACGGTGGTGGCTACGCGCGGCACCTATCCGACCTTCGCCTATCATGTGCGCGCTTTCGGTGGCCGACTGGTAGCAGTGCCATACCGTGATGACCGCGCCGATCTGCCGGCCCTGCTGGATGCCGCGCGAAAGGAAAGCGCCCGACTGGTCTACCTGGCCAACCCCGACAACCCGTCGGGCAGTTGGCATCATCGCGCGCAGATCGCCGAGTTCATCGAACTGCAGCCCGAGGAGTGCCTGCTGTTGCTCGATGAGGCCTACCACGAATTCGCGGCCGCGGACGCTGTGCCGCTGCCACAGGCCGAGCGTCCGAACCTGATCCGTCTGCGCACTTTTTCAAAAGCCCACGGCATGGCCGGCGCGCGTATCGGTTATGCGATTGGTCCTGTCGAGTTGATCGTCGCCATCGGCCGCTTCCGCAACCAATTCGAAGTCAGCCGCATCGCCCAGGCCGGGGCGGTGGCCTCGCTCGACGACCCCGGGTTTGTGGACGGCGTCATCCGCGCGGTGGAAGAAGGACGGCGCGACTACGGAGACCTCGCCGAGTGTCTCGGAGTGCCCGTCATCCCCTCGGCCACGAACTTCGTCTGTTTCGATCTGGGCAGCCATGCCCGCGCCCGCGCGGCGCTCCAAGCGCTGCTGGCGCGTGGCGTGTTCATCCGCATGCCGGGCGAGGCGCCGCTTGACCGTTGTGTCCGGGTCACCGTTGGCACTCCCGCACAGCGCGCCGACTTCGCCGAGGTCTTTTCGCAGACTTTGCAGGAAGTGTAAAACAAACCGGAGTTGGGAGACGATGGGGAGGCGGTTTAATCAATGTATGACATTGCTGACATCTTCCAGCCAGGCACCGCATATTCACGCATCGTCACGCCGCCGCCCACTCTTGCCGCGAACTGCGAGCGATGACAGATTAGGGATGACTGTGGGTGGACGGGAACTCATTCCCGCCCCGGTGGTTCAAGGGGGCGTTAGCAAAGGCCATCGACCGCGGGCGGGATCGCGGAAGGCGTTGCTGACTGTCGCAGAGATTGACAAGGAGCATATTCATGGACCGTCGTGATTTCGTCCGCGCTGGAGCCCTCGGTGTCGCCGCCATGTTGGCGCCGAAAGCGCTTCTCGGCCAGGACCAAACACAGGAAGGAGTCAAGGTAATGCCGCACGTTCTCCCGCAATTGCCCTATGCCTTTAATGCGCTCGAACCCTACATCGACGCGCAGACGATGGAAATCCATCACGGCAAGCATCATCAGGCCTACGTCAACAATCTCAACAACGCCCTGGCCGGCACCGGCCTGGAGGAGACGCCCCTACACCAGTTGATCGCCGATCTCTCCAAGGTGCCCGAAGCCAAGCGCATGGCGGTCCGCAACAACGGCGGCGGCCACGCCAATCACTCGTTCTTCTGGGAGCTGATGAAGCCGGGCGGCGCCAAGGAACCCGCCGGCGATCTCGCCTCGGCCATCAATGGCGCCTTCGGCTCATTCGCCACGTTCAAGGAGCAGTTTGCCGCGGCCGGTCTGGGACGATTCGGCTCCGGCTGGGCCTGGCTGGTCGTTACCGGCGGCAAGCTGGTCATCACCTCCACGCCCAATCAAGACTCGCCCCTGATGAAGGGTGTCGCCGATGTGACCGGCACGCCGATTCTCGGGCTCGATGTCTGGGAGCATGCCTACTATCTGAAGTACCAGAACCGCCGCCCCGACTACATTGCCGCCTGGTGGAATGTCGTCAACTGGGATGTCGTCGCCGGGCACTTCAAGTCGGCGAAGTAAACCGTCACGCGCACATCAGGCAGCCGCCCGGTTTCGCTGGCGGCTGCCTTTTTGTGGCCGTATGTTGGCGCCAAGGAGGGTCCCATGCGAAAACTGACCATACTTGCAGCGCTGCTGGTGCTGATGCCCGCGATGGCGCACGCCGATCCGATGACGAAGACCGGCTGGCGCGGCTGGGGGCCGCGGGTCGGAGTGACCATCGATCCCGATCAGATTCACTTCGGCGCGCACGTCGACTTCGGCAACTTCGCCGAGCACATCCGCTTTCAACCCAACCTCGAAGTCGGCATCGGCGATGACCTGACCATCTTCGCCATCAATCTCGAGGCCGCCTATCGTTTCCAGTCCCGCTGGGATGTCTGGACTCCCTACCTCGGCGGGGGACTGGGCGTGAATTTCATCAACTACGATTCCCACGAGGACTTCAAGGGGAATATGATGGCGGATGCCGCGTCGCACGCCGATGACTCCGACACCGAACTCGGCGTGAATCTGCTGGGCGGCATCGAGAAGGGGCTGCGCAATGGCCACCGCTTTTTCCTCGAGGCAAAGCTGGGCCTGGCCGATTCACCCGACTTCAAGGTGACCGCCGGGTGGACATTCTTCCATTAGCACGTTGCTGAAGAACCCAGAGTCTCGCTCTGTCTCCCGGACGGAGCGAAGGGTCTGCTTTTTCCGGTTCATAGGTGAAATCAGCAGGTGCGTCGCTTCGCTCGGCATGACATTGGCCGCTTCATGCGTCGGACCTGACTTTTTCAGCAACCTGTCAGGTCGTCGAGTCGGTTGATCGGCGTCGAGGATCGCGGGTCGGCCTCTTGGCCGGCCCGCTTCTCTTTTTGGTTCCGCTGCGGGAGGCGGATCGAGGGACGACTCTACGCGCCGGCGCCGAATTTCCTGTCGATGCCTGCAGGGCTTCCTTCAGGGCGCAGGCGTTGTTGCGGCGCAGTTCCCGCGAGCCGAACAGCAGTGTGACCTGGCGTCGTCGCGCCGTGGCGGCGAGCTCGGCCAGCGCTTCGGCGTGTTCGGCCAGCTCTGTGAAATAGCGGCGCTTGAACTCCGTCCACTTCTCCGGATCGTGCGCATACCACTGCCGCAGCTCATGAGAAGGGGACAGATCTCGAACCCACAGATCAATTCTCGCCGCGGCTTTTGACAGACCGCGCGGCCAAAGCCGGTCCACCAGAACCCGCAAGCCGTCGCCGGCGACAGGCGGGTCATAGACACGTTTCACGCTGATTGCCATGATCACTTCTGCCTTTCTCGTTTGATACGCCGATCACAATCTCATCGCACGGTATTCCATCACCCGATTGTGCTTAGAGGTCACAAATCCGCGAGTATTCCGACCAGCCAGGCCGTATCGACCAAGCAATTAACTGTCTGTCTTGCACTGACTTATGCGTCACTGTCAAATCGGGATCATTTTCCTTGCTCCAAATGTTTACTTTTTCGTATACATAACGCCCCGCCGAGGAGATGGTGGGACGTCAGGATAGTTAAGACGATGAAAATCAGCGCGTTGGAAGAATACGGCCTGCGATGCCTCCTGCGGCTGGGACGTTGCCCGGAAGGCGAGTCGCTCACTATCAGCGAAATCGCCGAAGGTGAGGGGCTCTCGGTCGCCAATGTCCGCAAGCTGATGATGCTTCTGCGTGAGGCCGGATTCGTTCAGAGCGTGCGCGGACGCGCCGGCGGCTATGCGCTCAATGGCCGTCCGGAAGACATCACCATCGGTCAGGTGGTCGAGGCGCTGGGCGGACGGATGTTCGACGACAACTTCTGCGGCAAGCACACCGGCGAACTGATGATCTGTATCAACTCCACCGCCTGCTCGGTCAAATCGCTCTGGGGTGTGCTCGACGGCCTCATCTCCGGTGTCCTGCATCGGATCCGGCTGTCCGACCTCGTCGGCGAGCAGGGGCCGGTGGTGGTCAATCTGCGCGGTCATATCGAAGCGACCGTGGGGCAACTCCTCGGTCCTGCCACGCCGGGGCAGGGCAAGCCGCTGCCCGTGATCCAATAATGAATTGATGATTTGTTGATGCCACCATACGAAGGAGAAAGCAGAGATCATGTCCGACCAGCACCCCGCCTTTCGATGTGAGAATGTCCATGTCGCCATCGGCGAAAAGGAAGTCGTCAAGGGTGTCTCCCTGACGATCCAGCCGGGCGAGATACACGCGCTGATGGGCCCCAACGGCTCCGGCAAGAGCACGTTTGCCAACGCTCTCATGGGCCATCCGGCCTACACGCTCACGCAGGGACGCATCTGGGTCAATGGCGAGGATGTGACGGAGGCCGAGGCCGACGAGAAATCGCGCAAGGGGATGTTCCTCGCCTTCCAGTATCCGGTCGCCGTGCCCGGCGTCACCGTTGCCAACTTCCTGCGCGCCGCGGTCAAGGCGCGCACCGGCGGCGATGAAGCGGCGATGAAGAGTTTCCGCAAGGACCTTATGGCCGAGTTCGAAAAACTGGAGATCGACCCTGCGTTCGCCACGCGCTACGTCAATGACGGGTTCTCCGGCGGCGAAAAGAAGCGCCTGGAGATCCTGCAGATGGCCATGCTCAAGCCGAAGGTCGCGCTGCTCGACGAGACCGATTCCGGCCTCGACATCGACGCCCTCCAGGTCGTGTCACAGGGCATCAATCGCGTGGTCGGGGACAAGGTCGGCGTGCTGTTGGTGACGCATTACCAGCGCATTCTCAATTACGTCAAGCCCCACCACGTCCATGTTTTTATGGAGGGACGGATCGTGCGCTCCGGCGGCCCGGAACTGGCGCACATGCTCGAGGAGAAGGGGTACGAGTGGATCGAAAACGAAGTCCGCGCCGGCGCGGCGGTGGCCTGAACGGCTCGGCGATGTCGACTTGCGCGAAGCACGGCGGCAGGGAGAGCGAGCCTCCTGGCGAGCCGCGCTCCGCTGGTCGCGCAAGCCTAATGAAGGACCCAAGGAGAAGCCATGTCTGATCTGTCAAGGATCCCGGTCCGGGATGAACCGAAGCCGGAACTGAACCTCCGCGAGGACTACGCGACCCGCTACGGGTTTGCCGATCCCGAGGAGTATTTCAAGAAATTTCCCAAGGGCATCAGCCATGAGGTGGTCGAGATGATCTCGCGCCTCAAAAACGAGCCCGACTGGATGCGCGAGTTCCGCCACGCGTCCTACGACGCCTTTCTCGCCAAGCCGATGCCGAAGTGGGGCGACACCGAACTGCTCAACTCGATTCAGTTCGACGACATCCATTACTATGTGAGTTCCGCCGAGAAGCCGGGGCGGTCGTGGGACGATGTGCCCGCCAACGTGAAGCGGACCTTTGACCGGCTCGGCATCCCCGAGGCGGAGCAGAAGTTCCTCGGCGGCGTCTCGGCGCAGTACGAATCGGAGGTCGTCTATCACTCCCTGCGCGAGGATCTGACCAAACTCGGCGTGATCTTTCTGGACATGGATTCGGGACTGCGCGAGCATCCCGAACTGGTGCGCCAGTATTTCGGCACCGTCATTCCATTCGCCGACAATAAATTCGCCGCGCTCAACTCGGCGGTCTGGTCGGGCGGCTCCTTCATCTATGTCCCGCCCGGAGTCGATGTGAAGATCCCGTTGCAGGCCTACTTCCGCATCAATGCCAAGAACATGGGGCAGTTTGAGCGGACGCTCATCATTGCCGACAAGGGCTCGCGCGTGCACTACATCGAAGGATGCACCGCGCCGACCTACTCGTCCGACTCTCTGCACTCGGCGGTGGTGGAGCTGGTCGCGCTCGAGGGGTCGTACATTCGCTACACCACGATCCAGAACTGGTCGAACAACGTCTTCAACCTGGTGACCAAGCGCGGCATGGCTTACGCCGACGCCACCGTTGAGTGGGTCGACGCCAACCTTGGTTCCAAACTGACCATGAAGTTTCCGTGTGTGTACCTGATGGGCGAGCGGGCCAAGGCCGAGATTCTTTCGGTCGCGTTTGCCGGCGACGGCCAGCATCAGGACGCCGGCGCCAAAGTCATTCATGCCGCGCCCAACACCACCTCGCGCATCACCTCCAAGTCGATTTCCAAGGGCGGCGGACGCGCCTCCTACCGCGGGCTGGTCAAGGCCTATCCGAACGCGACCAACTGCAAGGTCTCGGTCGAGTGCGACGCGCTGCTGCTGGATGAGCACTCGCGCTCCGACACCTACCCGACGATGGAAATTGCCGCCGAGGATGTCCGCGTCGAGCACGAAGCACGGGTCTCGAAGATTGCCGAGGAGCAGATCTTTTACCTGCAGAGCCGCGGCCTCTCCGAGGACGAGGCGCGCATGCTGATCGTCAACGGCTTCTTCGAGCCGTTTGTGAAGGAACTGCCGATGGAATACGCCGTCGAGATGAACCGTTTGATCGAACTGGAGATGGAAGGATCGGTTGGCTGATGACCACGACACGCACTCCGATGCAGACCAGCGAGACCACCGTTTCCTTTACGCCGCAGTCGGTGCTGTCCGGCATCGCCGAGCTGTACCGCGAGCCCGAGTGGCTCTCGGAGGCGCGGCGCCGCGCCCTGGACCTCTACCGCGAGATGCCGCGGCCCGATCGGGTGACGCACTTGTGGCGGTATACCGATCCGGCCGACTTCGAGAACAACAACGGCCGGTTTGCACCCGTGCCGCCGCCGGCCGGCACCAAGCGCGCCTTCCCGGCGGTCATCGAACGGGCGCTGGAACGCGAATCGCTGGCCGCGGCCGTGTATATTCGCGACGGCCTGGTCTGGAAGACCGCAGTCGATGACAAGTTGGCGGCGCGCGGCGCGCTTGTGATGGATCTGCATGAAGCCGCTCTGAGCCGCCCTGAGCTGGTTCAGCCGCATCTGGGGCGACTGCTGGGCCCTGAGTTTGGCAAGTATGAAGCGTACGCCAACGCCGCCTGGACCGGCGGCCTCCTGGTCTATATCCCGCGCGGAATCGAAGTCGATCGCCCGATCCATGTCATGACCGCCCAGCCGATCGGCGGCACATTCCGTGCCGGACGTCTCCTGGTCATCGTCGAGTCGCAGGCGTCGGTGACGCTGATCGACGAATATGGCGAGGGATCCGCGGCCGACGGCGCCGACGCCCATAACAGCCATCTGGTCGAGGTCTTTGTCGGCGCGGCGGGCCGCTGCCACTAC
>DATMBC010000069.1 GCA_035559435.1 bacterium | reverse complement strand
CCGGCCTGCCGCTCGGGCTGGCCACCGCCGACATCCATCTGCATGACACGCTCTATGTCATTGGGCATTTCCACTATGTCGTCGCGCCCGGCTCAATCATCGCGCTGTTTGCCGGCATCTACTACTGGTTCCCGAAGGTGACCGGACGCAAGATGAGCGACACGCTCGGCAAGGTGCATTTCTGGGGCACCTTGATCTGCATGAACGTGATCTTCATGCCCATGTTCATTCAGGGACTCGCCGGGGTGTCGCGCCGCCTCTACGACGGCGGGCAGCAGTACGCCCACGCGCAGGGTGTCTTCCACTGGAACGAGATCATGTCGTGGGGCGCCTGGATCCTGGCGATCGCGCAGCTGCCGTTCATCTTCAATTTCTTCTACAGCATCTTCAGGGGGCAGAAGGTCGACGCCAACCCGTGGCAGGCGACCACCCTCGACTGGGCCGCCGCGCCGTCGCCGCCGCCCCACGGCAACTTCACCGCCGAGCCGGTGGTGCACCGCGGACCGTATGAGTACTCCGTCCCCGGCGACCCCGCCGACTTCACACCCCAAAACGCGCCGGCGAGGGCTTAGACCATGCAGATACCCTATTCCGTCGACCCGCGCGCCGACACCGGGCTCTACAACGGCAAACTCGGCATCTGGCTGTTTCTGGCCTCCGAAGTCATGCTCTTCGGCGCGCTGTTTTCCTCCTATGTGCTCCTGCGCGTCGGCGCCGCGACCTGGCCGCATGGCGCCGACATTCTCAATGTCCCACTGGCCACCGTCAACACCATGGTCCTGATCACCTCGTCGGTCACCATGGTCATGGCTTGGGCGTCGCTGAAGATGGGGCGCTTCGCCGCGCACCGGCTGTACCTGCTGTTGACGTTCCTGTGCGGCTGCGGCTTCATGGTGATCAAGGCGATCGAGTATGGCGCCAAGTTCTCGCACCATCTCTATCCGTCCAACGACACCTTTCTGGGGATCTACTTTACGCTCACCGGTCTGCATGGGCTGCATGTGCTCGGCGGCATGGTGGTCATGGCCTATCTGTTGATCACCGGGCCGGGAATGTGGAAGCGCGAGCCGGGACGGTTCACCAACCGGGTCGAGGTCACCGGGTTGTACTGGCATTTTGTCGACCTGGTATGGATCTTTCTCTTCCCCCTGCTCTATCTCCTGTAGGGGGAAGGAGGGTTTGAACATGGAGCGTGTCGGGCATCTGTTGACCGCCGTCGGCGTTCTGGCGCTGGTGGCGTCCTGTTCTTCCGGTTCGTCGTCGCAGAGCGCCACCGCGCGCAAGGCGCCGAAGCGGCTGGGCGAAAAGCCCGCGGCCACAGCTCCCGCCGCCGCCGAGACCCCGGTGGCTGCCGCCGCCGCGGCCGACACCGTCGCTGCGCCGGCAGCCCCGCGGATTCTGTTTGTCAATGTCGCGGCCGCCAATGTGCGCGCCACACCCTCGCGCGAGGGCGCCATTGTCACCAAGCTGAAATTCCTCGACACCGTCACCGCCACCGGCGCGCTCGATGGCGAATGGGTCGAAGTCGAGCTGAAGAAGGCGGATGGAACGATTCAGAAGGCGTGGATTCACAGCACCCTGGTTTCGGCCTCGCGCGAGCAGGCCGAGGCCATTAAAGCCGCCACCGGCAAATAATCGCCCCGGCCGCGCGTAAGGAGAGAGAATGGCTGATGCGCATGCCCACGATGTGAAAAAAGAGGTTCGCGGCTACATTGGCGTCTTCGTCGCATTGGCCGCCCTCACCGCCCTGACCGTCATGGCCTCCTCTCTCGACGTCTCCAAGACCATGCACATCGTGATCGCGCTGGCCATCGCCGTGGTCAAGGGCTCGCTGGTCGGCATGTACTTCATGCACCTGATCTCTGAACGCAAGCTGATCTACTGGGCGCTTTACCTGACGGCGATCTTCTTTGTCGCGCTCATGTGCCTGCCGCTGTTCACGCAGGCCGATCATCTGGGACACTGATCGATGTCGCTGAAGGCCTTTCATATCGCGTTCATCACGCTCTCCTCGCTGGTCTCGTTTTTCTGCGCCGCCTGGGGACTTTGGCATTTCGCTGCCGGGGAGGGGATGTCGTCGCTCGCCTTCGGGTTGTTCTTCCTCCTGGGCGCGATTGCCTTGATCGTCTATGGCATCCGTTTCCTCCGCAAACTGAAAGGCATCAGCTTCCTATGATCCGCCCCCTGATGCCATTACGATCCATCGGGAGGGCGAGGCTTCTGCCGAGCCTGCTCTTTTCGGCGCGTCACGCCAGACGGCTCGGCGGGGGCCTCGCCCTCCCTGGCGCTGCCTACCGTCGCGATGCGGTGCGGCAATCTTTGTCCTTCGTTCTGGCCGGACTGATCGTTCTTTTCGCCGCCGCCGACACCCACGCCTGTTCCGTCTGCCTGGGCGACCCCTCCTCGCCGATGACCCAGGGGATGAACAGCGCCATCTGGGCGCTGCTGGCCGTCACCGGCACCGTGCTCTCGACCTTTGTCGCATTCTTCCTCTATCTCTGGCGGCGTGCCCGCGTTTCACGGCACTCCTCCATCGACACCGAATGGCTCGAAGGACTGCGAGGTGCCAAGCATGTATGACTGGCTGGGGTTGCCCCGTCTCGCCTCTGCGCACGGCGGGCAGATCGACTCGTTGATCGGCATCGTCCACATCATCATGTTCGTGCTCTTCATCGGCTGGGGCGCGTTTTTCGCCTTCATCCTTATGCGCTTCCGCAGGGGCGCGCATCCGAAGGCCAACTACTCCGGCGTCAAAAGCCATGCCTCCTCCTACATCGAGGCGGCGGTGGCGGTTGTCGAAGTGATCCTGTTGGTCGGTTTCTCAATTCCGCTCTGGGCCAAGGTCGTGGTCGCCACCCCGTCGGAGGCGGAATCGACCGTCGTGCGCATCGTGGCCCAGCAGTTCCAGTGGAACTGCCACTACCCCGGCCCCGACGGCAAGTTCGGTCGGGTCGATGTCGCGCTCATGGATGACCAGACCAATCCCGTCGGTCTGGACCGCAACGATCCCGACGCCAGGGATGATGTCTGGACCATCAATCAGCTGCATCTGCCCGTCAACAAGCCGGCCCTGATCTACCTGTCCACCAAGGATGTCATCCACTCCTTCTCGCTGCCCGAAATGCGGGTCAAGCAGGATGCCATCCCCGGCATGCGCGTTCCCGTTTCCTGGACCCCGACCGTGGCCGGCGATTATGAGATCGCCTGCGCGCAGCTCTGCGGCCTGGGGCACTACCGCATGCGCGGTTACATGACCATTCACACACCCGAATCCTTCCAGGCCTGGATGGACGGCAAGCAGGCCGAATTGGCCCCGTCGCCGGAATCGTAGGCAACATTCGCGGCCCCGACGCGTTATACCCGGCATGAAAGACGACTCGCTGTACACCATTGCCTCTCCGGTCGACGTGTCCCGTGTCGAAGTGTCGCGTCTGGCCGACTACTTCGCCCTGACCAAGCCGCGGCTGGTCAGTCTGGTGTTGCTGACCACGGTCGTCGGATTTGTTGTCGGCTCCGGCGCCGCCGTCTCCGTCGTCGGCCTGCTGCATGTGCTGATCGGCACCGCGCTGGTCGCCGGCGGCGGGGCGGCGCTCAATCAGTATCTCGAACGCGACGCCGATGCGCGCATGCGACGCACCGCCGCGCGTCCGCTGCCCGCGGCCCGTCTCGAACCCCGCGACGGACTGATTTTCGGCGTCGGCGTGACCATCGCCGGGCTGGGCTATCTGTGGGCCTTCTGCGGCTGGCTGACATTCGCCATTGGCGCGATCACCGCGGCGACCTATGTCCTGATCTACACGCCGCTCAAACGGCTCACCCCCTGGTGTGTCGCCGCCGGCGCGGTGGTCGGCGCGCTGCCGCCGGTCATGGGCTGGACCGCCGCCTCCGGCGCGCTCGGCTCCGGCGCCGTCGCCCTGTTCGTCATCATGTTCGTCTGGCAACTCCCGCACTTCCTGGCGATTGCCTGGATCTACCGCAGCGAGTACGCCAACGCCCGCATGGCGGTGGTGCGACTGACCGACGAATCGGGCAAACACACCACCCGTCACATTCAATGGCTCAACTTGTCGCTCATCCCGCTGACGATTTTGCCGTCGCTTTTGGGCATCGCCGGTGCAGGTTACACGATCGTCGCCGCGATCCTGGGCCTGGCCTTCGCCGCGTTGGCCCTCCGACGTACCACCAGCGACATGGTCGCCTATGCGCGGCGCATTTTCTATGCCTCGCTGGTCTATCTGCCGATTCTGTTCGTCATTCTGGCCGTCTTCCGCGTCCCATCCTGAGCCGGCCCGCGCCGTCCCCAAAAAGAATGCTTCGTCATCCGTCTCCGGCGGACTCCTCGTAATGACGGCCGACAGGCGCCGCGTGAATTCACGCCGTTACGTGGAGGCGTAGTGCATACGCCCCTCACTCCACCGGCCACGCGCGCAGGGGCGCATGCAATACGCCCCTACGAGCGGCGCAGCGGCATCCACCGGCCCACAAGGCCGCAATCCGTCATTGCGAGGAGGAGCGATTCTCCTGCGGCGAATCAGGACGACGAAGCAATCCTGGTTTCCTCCCCAACCCGCGCCTCCACGCAGGCCACGCGAAATTCTGCCCTTCCCCTCCGACACCGCTTGGGCCCGCGGCCGCCATCACGTATCTTCCGCCCCCATGCCCGTGGATGACGCCACCGCCGTATCGGTCACACGCCTGGCCTACCAGTATGGCCCGCGACGCGCCCTCGATGAAATCACCTTCGACCTCGACCCCGGCGAATTCACCGCGATCCTCGGCCCCAACGGCGGCGGCAAGACCACGCTGTTTCGCATCATCGCCACCCTGGCCGGCCCGTCCGCGGGCGAGGTGACTGTCTTCGGTGATGACGTCGTCGCCGCCCGCGACCGTGTCCGCCATCACCTCGGCGTCGTCTTCCAGGCGCCGGCGCTGGACGTGAAACTGACCGTGCGCGAAAACCTCCTCCACCATGGCCACCTGCACGGCCTCTCGGGACGGCCCCTGCGCGCGCAGCTCAGTTACGCGCTTGAACGCCTCGAACTCGACGACCGCCGCCATGATTTCGTCGAAACGCTTTCCGGCGGGTTGAAACGCCGCGTTGAACTGGCCAAAGTGATGATGACCCAGCCGCGACTGCTGCTGCTCGATGAGCCGACCACCGGCCTCGATCCGGTGGCCCGCGATTCGTTCTGGCGGCTGATCAGGAGTCTGCGCGAGGATACCCAGGCGGCGGTGCTCTACACCACGCACCTGTTGGAGGAGGCGGAGGACTCGGGACGGGTCCTGATTCTGGACCGCGGACGGATCGTCGCCGATGGCGCGCCCGCCGCGCTACGGGCGCAGATCGCCGGGCAGGTGGTGCGTCTGAAGGGACGCGACCTCGCCGCGCTGCGCGAACGCATTCAGGCCACGTTTTCGCTGGAGGCCGAAATCGAAGGGGACAGTGTGCGGGTTGCGGTCTCCGACGGCGGCGAATTCGCCGCCCGGGTCGGGCAGGTTCTCGGTGACGCCGTCGACTCGTTGCAGATCGCCCGTCCATCGCTCTACGATGTCTTCCGCCAACGGACCGGCCATGCCTTCAGCGAGGAGGATGGCCTGTGAACGCTCCTGCCGCCGCCATCTCCGCGCACACCCGCGGCTGGCTCGCCGTCGGCACGCTCCTGCGCCGCGAGTTCACCCGGTTTGTCCGCCAGAAACACCGGGTCTTCGGCGCGCTCGGCCAGCCGATTCTGTTTCTGCTGCTGTTCGGCGCCGGCTGGAGCGGCTCGTTCCAGCACCCGCTGGTGCCGGAAAAGACCTACGCCGAGTACTTCTATCCCGGCACGCTGGTCCTGATGGTCCTGTTCACCGCGATCTTTGCGACGATCTCGATCATCGAGGACCGCACCCAGGGGTTCCTGCAGTCGGTGCTGGTGGCGCCCTGCCCGTCCTGGTCAATCGCCCTCGGTAAAATCTTCGGCTCGACCGCGTTGGCGATGATGCAGGGGATTGTCCTCTTTGCCGCGGCGCCCTTTGTGGGGATCGAGTTTCACCCGCTCGGCTGGCTGGGTGCCGTCCTGGTCATGGCGCTCATCGGCATCGCCATGAGCGCGCTCGGCTTTCTTTTTGCCTGGCGCATGGACTCGGTGCAGGGCTACCACGCCGTCATGAATGTCCTGCTCATCCCGATGTGGCTTCTGTCCGGGGCGATGTTCCCCGCCGCCGGCGCCGCGGGCTGGATGCGCCTGATCATGGCCGTCAACCCGCTCACCTATGGAACCGCCGCGCTGCGTCAGATGTTGTATGTGGATCAGCCGGCGATGACCGCCGGCCTCCCGCCGCCGGCGCTCACGCTGCCTGTGTTGTTATTGTTCGCGTTGGCCGCCTGTGGAGTTGCCGTGTGGGTGGCGGGACGTCCCCGAAAGTGAGCCCACAATGAACCAGATCGCCAACGACGCCAAACCCGCGCTGCCGGTCCGCTCCATCCTCTGGGCCGTCGGCCTGCTGCTTTTGGCCTTCATCCTGGCCACCGCCATCATCGGCTACACCCAATTCCGCGGCGAAGACAAAAGCCCGGAGGCGCCGATGGCCGATTTCGGCGCGGTCCCGGATTTCGCGCTGACCGAGCGCTCCGACCGGACCGTGACCCTCAACGACTTGAAGGGCCGTGTCTGGATCGCCGACTTCATCTTCACCCACTGCGCCGGTCCCTGCCCGAAGATGTCGCTGCAGATGGCCGAACTGCAGAAGACCATTCCCGTCGACTCCAAAGTGCGGCTGGTCTCCTTTTCGGTCGATCCCGAACGCGACTCGACCGCGCGGCTGCGCGAATACGCCGAACTCTACGGCGCTGATCCCGAGCGCTGGTTGTTTCTCACCGGCCCGAAGGACACCATCGCCATGCTCGCCACCGATGGCTTCCACGCCGGCGCCAAGGATGATCCGCTGCTCCACAGCACGTTGTTTGCGATCGTGGACAGGCGCGGCCACATCCGCAACTACTACCACAGCGATGACCCCGAATTGATCCAGAAGGTGACCGCCGACATCGCCGTGCTCATCCGCGACAAGGGAGTCTGATGGACTGGACCGTCCTGCCCGCCCTCAACGCCGCCCTCAATGGCGTCGCCGCCTGCCTCCTGCTGTTGGGCCTGTTCTTCATACTCCGCCGGGACCGCAGGCGGCACCGCGCCTGCATGCTGGCCGCGGTGACCTGTTCGCTTCTGTTCCTCGCGTCGTACCTGATCTACCACTTCGGCCACGCCGGCATCACCCGCTTCACCACCGAGGGCTGGCCGCGCGCGCTCTACTTCGCTATTCTCTGGACCCACACGCCGCTGGCGGCGCTGGTGGCCCCGCTGATCATCATCACTCTGCGCCGCGCGCTCCGTTCGGACTTCTCCGCGCACCGCCGTCTGGCCCGCTGGACCTTTCCGATCTGGATGTATGTCTCCATCACCGGCGTGCTCATCTATTTCATGCTCTACCGCTGGTTCCCCTCCGCCGACCGCGCCGCGCTGTAGGTGGAGTCGCAACCGGACCTCCGCCGCTCAACAAAGATTGCTTCGTCGTCCGCCTCTGACGGACTCCTCGCAACGGAGGGTTTTCAGGGGAAGACATGAGCACCCCGTCATTGCGAGGAGGCCCGATCCGCCAACGGCGGATCGGGCCGACGAAGCAATCTTTTCCCCGCGACCGGACACCGGCGCATTCAACATCGGCGGGGCATCTCAACCCAGTTTCCGCTTCGCTTCCTCCCACAATTTGTCCATCTCGGCCAGCGATGCCTCCCCCAACTTCAACCCGCGCTTGGGAAGATTCCTCTCAATGTAGCCGAATCGCTTCATGAAGCGTTTGTTCGAACGGGCCAGCGCCGTCTCCGGATCGACCTTCAGATGCCGCGCCAGATTCACCAGCGCAAAGAGCAGATCGCCCAGCTCATGCTCGACTTCGCGCTTGCGGCGCGCCCCGCGCTTTTTCAGCGAACGCCGCAGCTCCCCGACCTCTTCATTCACCTTGTCGAGCACCGGAGCCGGGTTGTCCCAGTCAAAACCGAAGCGCGCGGTCTTCTCCTGCACACGATATGCCTGCAGAAGCGCCGGCAATGAACGGGGAATCCCCGCCAAGACACCGCCCGTCTTGCCGTTCTGCTCTTTCTCGGCCAGTTTGATCTTCTCCCAGTTGTTGAGCACGTCATCGGCGGTCCGGGCGGTCACGCTGCCGAAGACATGCGGATGCCGCGCGATCAACTTGCGGCAGATCACATCGCTGACATCGTCGATGTCAAACCGCCGCCGCTCGCGCGCCAACTGCGCGTGGAAGACAATCTGCAACAGGAGATCGCCTAGTTCCTCGCGCAGGGCCCGGTAGTCGCGGCGATGCAGCGTGTCGACGACTTCGTAGGTTTCCTCGATGAGGTAGGGGAGGAGCGTCTGGTGGTTCTGCTTACGGTCCCACGGGCATCCCTTCGGCCCGCGCAGCCGCGCCATGATTCCCACCAGATCATCGAACGAGTATTTCCGTCTCTTGGCCATGCGCCAATATCGCCAAATGCATCGCCGCACGCCACCAAGGGGCTGAAAGCCTCTTGTCCCGGTCGAGATGCCAAAGACAGCGGGGCTGAGATTAGCTCCGTCCGCCAGCGCCCGAAGGCCACAAACCCGTCATCCCAATGTCCACCCCGTCCGCCAGCGCCCGAAGGCCATAAACCCGTCATCCCAAGACCCGGCGCTCTTTGCCGGGTCTTGGGATCTTTGTCGCTCGTTCAGGGGAGTGTGCCGCGTCCCGCTACGGGCTCTCGGACTGGTGTCTCACCTTGGACTCGCGGAACTCCCGTCGCTCCGGAATCCGCACTCCGTTGTCACGCGCCCAGCGGGCCAGCACGAGGATGGCATAGTCATAACAGGAATTCGATGGCCGCATCCCACCGTCGCAGGGCCGCCATAATTGGTACACCGACGAGAAATTCCCGGACTGGTACATCAGCTTGTCATCGCCCAACCGCGGCCGTTCGAAGCCGGCCACCATCGTGTCAACTGTGGTGATATACACCGCCGGCGCCCGCCTCATCACCGCGGCCTGACGCGAAGTTTCGCGCGCGATCTCCGTATCGCATAGCCCCCAGACATCGATGGTGGGCAGATCGCTCCAATAGGGGATCAGTCCGGCGTCGATGATGGCGATCGTCGGACGAGCCGGCAATTCGCGCAGTGCCGCCACGATGCACCGCTGCACACGCTGCTGGTACATCTCGACCTCATACCGCCGTTGCACCGCTGGCCATCCCTGCGCCGACCAGA